>NZ_JAVKGO010000009.1:0-76230 GCF_031432315.1 Serpentinicella sp. ANB-PHB4 | reverse complement strand
CAACCATGGTCCTCTAAAACCTGGAACAGGGGTTAATAAAGAACTTCCCTCAGTAGGGGATATCCACATTACAGGTAGAGGAACAGTTGCAACAGGAAGAGTAGAAAGAGGAATCGTAAAAGTACAAGACGAAATAGAGCTAGTAGGACTATCAGAAGCTCCAAGAAAGCTAGTAGTAACAGGAGTAGAAATGTTTAGAAAACTATTAGATCAAGCAGAAGCTGGAGATAACGTAGGAATCCTATTAAGAGGGGTACAAAGAAACGAAATTGAAAGAGGACAAGTACTTTCAAAGCCAGGAACAATAAACCCACATACAAAAGTAATGGCAGAAGTATACGTACTTAAAAAAGAAGAGGGTGGAAGACATACACCATTCTTTGACGGATACAGACCACAATTTTACTTTAGAACAACAGACGTTACAGGATCAATTAAATTACCAGAAGGAATGGAAATGGTAATGCCAGGAGATAATGTAACAATGGAGATCGAACTTATTAGTCCTATCGCAATAGAAGAAGGATTAAGATTTGCGATCCGTGAAGGTGGAAGAACAGTTGGAGCAGGAGTAGTTGCTTCTATTGTTGAATAATCAACTAACTTAATTAAGAATATCTAATTTAGAAGAAGAGTTTGCTCTTCTTCTAAATTGCATTGTAGGGTAATGAATTAATTTATTTTTTTTAAAAAAACAAATTAATTTCCCCTTGTAATTTTGTGCTAGGTATTATAAAATGTATTAGTGTGTTAAAACATGGCGATGAAGCGAAAGGTTGCTCATTAAGGGAATTTTCGTGGAGAATGTCTTGATCAATGAATCTGGCGACGAGATTTCGCAAAACTGTTTCAAAAAAGTCAACACACCCGGAGCAGTGTTCGAGATCAAAGTTGCACGTAAAAAAAAGCCACGTGCGATAAAGGAGGTAATTAAATGGCAGCAAACAAGCAAAAAATTAGAATCAGATTAAAAGCTTATGATCACAATCTATTAGATCAATCAGCAGAAAAGATTGTAGAAACAGCTAAAAGAAGTGGTGCGGAAGTATCAGGACCAGTACCGCTACCGACTGAAAAAGAAACAATTACAATTTTAAGAGCTGTACACAAGTACAAAGATTCTAGAGAGCAATTTGAAATGAGAACACATAAAAGGCTAATTGATATTTTAAGTCCAGCACCAAAGACTGTTGACTCATTAATGAGATTAGACCTGCCAGCAGGCGTAGATATTGAAATTAAACTTTAAGAAAAACAAGAGATGGTGTTAAATAAATATCCTTCTCTTAGTATGATTGCAAAAGCAATCCGCTGTAAGACAAATAGGAGGTGTCGATATGAAAGGTATAGTTGGTAAAAAAATAGGAATGACTCAAGTTTTCAACCAAGATGGTACAGTTGTGCCGGTTACAGTTGTTGAAGTAGAACCAAATGTGGTTACACAAGTGAAAACTGTTGAAAAAGATGGTTATAACGCAGTACAAATTGGATATGCGACAATTAGAGAGAAACTTGTGAACAAGCCTAAAAAAGGACATTTTGAAAAAGCTGGTGTTACTCCAAAAAGAAAAGTTAAAGAATTTAGAGTAGGAAGTGTTGAAGACTTTTCTATTGGGCAAGAATTATCAGTAGATATTTTTCAAGAAGGAACTAAAGTTGATGTAACAGGTATAACAAAAGGAAAAGGATTCCAAGGTGTTATTAAAAGACACGGACAATCAAGAGGACCTATGTCACATGGTTCTAGATATCATAGAAGACCTGGTTCAATGGGTGCATCTGCTTATCCAGGAAAAGTATTTAAAGGTAAGAAGTTACCAGGACAAATGGGAACAGTACAAGTTACAATACAAAACCTTGAAGTTGTAAAGGTTGATGCAGAGAAAAACGTAGTTTTAGTAAAAGGTGCAGTTCCAGGGCCAAAGCGCGGAGTTATAACAATAAAACAAGCAAAAAAACAAGCTAATTAGTTTGCTTTTTAGAAAGGAGGAAACAGAATGCCTAAGTTAGCTGTATACAACGTATCCGGACAACAAGTAAGCGAAATGGAATTACAAGAAAATGTATTCGGAATTGAAGTGAATCAACACGTACTATACGAAGCTGTAAAGAACCAACTTGCAAATAGGAGACAAGGAACACAGTCTGCAAAAACAAGATCTGAGGTAAGAGGTGGCGGAAGAAAGCCATGGAAACAAAAAGGAACAGGAAGAGCCCGTCATGGTACAATTAGATCGCCGTTATGGGTAGGTGGTGGAGTTACATTTGCACCAAAACCAAGAGATTATAGCTATACACTACCTAAAAAAGTTAAGAGACTTGCAATGAAGTCAGCTTTAACATCAAAAGTTAATGCGAATGAAATGGTAGTAGTGGATGAATTATCTTTAGAAGCTCCAAAAACTAAAGAAATGGTTGCAATCCTTAAAAACTTAAATGCAGATAAAAAAGCACTGATCGTTATAGATGAAAAAAATGAAGCTGTTTTAAGATCAGCAAAAAATATACCAGGTGTACAAACTGCATTTGTTAATACGCTAAATGTTTATGATATTTTAAATCACGATAAATTTATCATTACGAAAGATGCAGTTCAAAAAGTGGAGGAGGTGTACGCGTAATGACAAATCCACATGATGTTATTATTAGACCATTAGTTTCAGAGCAAAGTATGAACCATATGGCTGAGAAAAAATACACATTTGTTGTTAATAAAAACTCAAATAAAATAGAAATCAAAAAAGCTGTTGAGACAATATTTGATGTAAAAGTTGATAAAGTAAACACACAAAATATGGTCGGAAAAATTAAAAGAATGGGTAAACATAGCGGAAAAAGACCTGATTGGAAAAAAGCGATCGTTAAATTAACCGCTGATAGTAAGGAAATTGAATTCTTTGAAGGTATGTAATACGTTCTAATTAATTGAAGGAGGGGAAAGGCAATGGCTGTTAAAAAGTTTAGGCCAACTTCACCCGGTGTTAGGTCCAAAACAGTATTATCCTTTGACGAAATTACAAAGGTAGAACCAGAGAAATCTCTGTTAGTTTCTTTAAATAAAACTGGTGGTCGTAACGTACACGGGAAAATAACTGTACGCCATAGAGGTGGTGGACAAAAAAGAAAATATAGAATTATAGATTTTAAAAGAAACAAAGATCAAGTGCCTGCGAAAGTGGCATCGATTGAATATGATCCAAACAGATCTGCAAACATTGCATTACTACACTACGCAGACGGAGAAAAAAGATATATTATAGCACCTGTTGGATTGAAAGTAGGAAGCACTATTGAATCTGGCCCAGAGGCAGACATTAAAGTAGGAAACGCACTTCCACTTCAAAACATTCCTGTTGGAACAGTTGTTCATAACATCGAAATGAAGCCAGGAAAAGGTGGACAAATAGCAAGGTCAGCTGGTAACTCAGCACAATTAATGGCGAAAGAAGGAAAATATGCACTATTAAGATTACCTTCTGGTGAAATCAGATACATTAATATAAATTGTAAAGCTACCGTCGGTCAAGTTGGAAATATCGAACATGAACTTGTGACAATTGGTAAGGCGGGAAGAAAGAGACATATGGGTGTAAGACCTACAGTAAGAGGTTCTGTTATGAATCCTAACGATCATCCACATGGTGGTGGTGAAGGTAGAGCGCCTATAGGTAGACCAAGTCCAGTTACACCATGGGGTAAACCGACTATAGGTTACAAAACAAGAGATAAGAAAAAAGCTTCAAGTAAGTTTATTGTATCAAGAAGAAAGAAATAGTATAGCATCATAAGATTCCTTGAAATCTTTTGAAGGGAGGATTTAAAATGGGTAGATCAACTAAAAAGGGACCTTTTGTACACAAAGGGTTAATAAATAAAGTTATTGAAATGAACGAAAAAGACGAAAAGAAGGTAATCAAAACTTGGTCAAGAGCATCTACTATATTCCCAGATATGATCGGGCATACTATTGCTGTTCATGACGGTAGAAAACACATTCCGGTTTATGTAACTGAAGACATGGTTGGACATAAATTAGGAGAATTTGCTCCAACGAGAACATTTAAAGGTCATGTAGATGACGACAAAACAAGTAAAAGAAGATAATGCGGTTCATTAAGAAAGGAGGTTGACTAATGGAAGCAAAAGCATTAGCGAGTCATGTAAGAATTGCGCCAAGAAAAGCTCAACAAGTTGTAGACCTAATCAGAGGGAAACAAGTTGATGAAGCCTTAGCGATATTAAAATATGTTCCTAGAGGAGCGGCACCTGTTGTAGAAAAGCTAGTAAAGTCTGCAATTGCAAATGCTGAGAACAACCACAATATGAATAGAGATCAACTATATGTTGAGGAAGCATATGCAAACCAAGGTCCAACGATGAAAAGATTTAGACCTAGAGCTATGGGAAGAGCTACGACAATTAGAAAAAGAACGAGTCACATAGGAGTAGTATTAAGAGAAAAATAGACGAGGAGGGTAATATATGGGTCAAAAGGTAAGCCCACACGGGTTAAGAGTTGGAGTCATCAAAGATTGGGACGCTAAATGGTACGCCAACAAAAAAGATTTTTCAAACTTACTAGTAGAAGATTACAAAATCCGTGAGTATTTGAAAAAGAAACTATTTACCTCTGGAATTTCAAAAGTTGAGATCGAGAGAGCTGCTAACAATAGAGTAAAAGTAAATGTTCACACTGCTAAACCAGGTATGGTAATAGGAAAAGGTGGTCAAGGTGTAGAAGAAGTAAGAAAAGAATTAGAAAAAATGACAAAAAAGAATGTTGTTGTTAATGTTGTAGAGGTTAAAAGACCTGAAACATCAGCACAATTAGTATCAGAAAGTATAGCTTTTGCATTAGAAAGAAGAGTATCATTTAGAAGAGCCATGAAACAAGCAATGCAAAGAGCACTTAGAGCTGGAGCAAAAGGTATAAAAGTTTCAACATCTGGAAGATTAGGCGGAGCTGAGATGGCGCGTACTGAAGGATATAACGAAGGAAATGTACCACTGCATACTTTAAGAGCAGATATTGATTATGGTTTTGCTGAAGCAGATACAACTTATGGAAAACTAGGCGTAAAAGTTTGGATTTATAAAGGTGAAGTATTACCTACAAAAGCAAATAACAACGATAAAAAAGAACGAAAAGCGTAATGTCCCTTACAGGAAGGAGGAAAATTTATGTTAATGCCTAAAAGAGTGAAACGTCGTAGAGTTCATAGAGGCAGAATGACTGGCCAAGCAACAAAAGGAAACAAAGTAACATATGGTGAATACGGAATCCAAGCTCTTGAACCTTCTTGGATTACTTCAAATCAAATTGAGGCTGCACGTATTGCAATGACCAGATCGATAAAAAGAGGGGGAAAAGTATGGATTAAAATATTCCCTCATAAACCAGTAACTAAAAAACCAGCAGAAACACGTATGGGTGCTGGTAAAGGTTCACCGGAATACTGGGTAGCTGTAGTAAAACCAGGAAGAATTATGTTTGAAATTGCAGGTGTTTCTGAAGAAAAAGCGAGAGAAGCACTAAGACTTGCGATGCACAAATTACCAATCAAGTGTAAGTTTGTATCAAGAGAAGATACTGATGTTAAGGGTGGTGAAGCTGATGAAAGCTAATATTTTAAGAGATATGAGTGATGTAGAATTAACTCAAAAGTTATCTGACTTAAAGGGTGAATTATTCAATTTGCGCTTCCAATTAGCAACTGGCCAGCTTGAAAACCCTCTAAGAATAAGAAATGTGCGAAGAGATATAGCACGAGTTAAAACGCTTATCAGAGAACGCGAATTAAAGCAAGAGAACGCTTAATATAATCAAAATGTGAAGGGAGGCTTACACTATGGAAAGAGGACTAAGAAAGACAAGAGTCGGCCGAATCGTGAGCGATAAAATGGATAAAACTGTAGTTGTTTCAGTAGAAGACTTTGTTCGTCATCCACTGTATGGAAAAGCTGTAAAAAGAACAAAGAAGTTAAAAGCTCATGATGAATTAAATGAGTGTAAGATTGGCGATAAAGTAAGAATTATGGAAACAAGACCATTATCGAAAGATAAGAGATGGAGACTTGTTAAGATTGTAGAAAAAGCGAAATAAGCCTTATTATTGAAAGGAGGTACTACAATGATACAACAAGAGTCACGTTTAAAAGTTGCTGATAACTCAGGAGCAAAAGAATTGCTTTGCATTAGAGTATTAGGCGGAACCAAAAGAAAGTACGCAAGAGTTGGAGATATAATCGTTTGTTCTGTTAAAAGCGCAACACCAGGCGGTGTTGTAAAAAAAGGTCAGGTAGTTAAAGCGGTTGTTGTAAGAACAACTTCAACTACTAGACGTAAAGATGGAACGTACATTAGATTTGATGAAAATGCAGCAGTTATTGTAAAAGATGATAAACAACCAGCTGGTACTCGTATTTTTGGACCAGTAACAAGAGAGTTAAGAGATAGAGAGTTTATGAAGATTGTTTCACTTGCTCCAGAAGTATTGTAGAGAAGAGGAGGTGCCGTAAATGCGTATAAAAAAAGAAGATACTGTAGTAGTTATTGCAGGTAAAGATAAAGGAAAAAAAGGCAAAGTTCTTCAAGTATTCCCAAAGAAGAACAAAGTTGTTGTTGAGGGCGTAAATATTGTTACAAAACATCAAAAGCCAAATAACCAAACGCAACAAGGTGGAATCGTTAAGTTCGAAGCACCAATTGATGCATCAAATGTGATGTACTTTGATAAAAAGGCGGATCAAGGTGTAAGAGTAGGATTTAAGATTCTAGAAAATGGAGAAAAAGTTCGTGTGAGTAAAAAGACTCAAGAGGTATTGGACTAATACTGTGGAAGGGAGGTCAGTGAATTAATGACTAGATTAAAAGAGTTATACACAAAAGAGATTGTTCCAGCTTTAATGGAAAAGTTCGGATATAAAAACGTTATGGAAGTTCCAAAATTAGAGAAGATTATTGTAAACATGGGTATCGGCGATGCAAAAGATAACGCTAAAGGCCTTGAAATTGCAGTAAAGGAATTAGGTACTATCACTGGTCAAAAGCCTCTAACAACTAGAGCTAAAAAATCTGTTTCTAACTTTAAAGTTAGAGAGGGAATGCCAGTTGGAGCTAAAGTTACACTTAGAGGAAAAATCATGTATGAGTTCGGTGATAAATTAATAAATATCGCACTGCCAAGGGTAAGAGATTTCCGAGGCGTAAGCAATAAATCCTTTGATGGAAGAGGAAACTACGCTCTAGGGATTAAGGAACAATTAATCTTCCCTGAAATTGAATATGATAAAGTTGAAAAAGTTCGAGGCATGGACATTATTTTTGTTACATCAGCTAATACTGATGAAGAATCAAGAGAACTATTGAAGCTAATGGGAATGCCATTTATAAAATAGAGGAGGGTATATTTAGTGGCGAAAACTTCTTTAAAAGTTAAGCAATCAAAAAAACAAAAGTATGCTACACAAGAGTACTCAAGATGTAAAATATGCGGAAGACCACATGGATACCTAAGAAAATTTGGAATATGCCGTATATGTTTTAGAAATTTAGCCTATAAAGGTCAAATACCAGGCGTTAAAAAAGCAAGCTGGTAGATACGGAAGGAGGTAAGAGCTATGACAATGACAGATCCGATAGCAGATATGCTGACTCGTATTAGAAATGCAAGTGCAGTAAAACATGAGACAGTGGATATTCCTGCTTCAAATATTAAAAGAGAAATTGCAAATATTCTTCTTACTGAAGGGTTTGTAAAAGGATATGATGTAATCGATGACGCGAAACAAGGTATCATCCGAGTACAACTAAAGTACGGAAAAAACAATGAAAAAGTTATTACAGGTATTAAAAGGATCTCTAAACCTGGTTTGAGAGTTTATGCAAAAAGAGATGAAATACCAAAAGTATTAGGCGGATTAGGGATAGCAATAATTTCAACTTCTAAAGGTATTATTACAGATAAGATTGCTAGAAAAGAAGGCGTCGGTGGAGAAGTTGTTGCTTATATCTGGTAATAATAGTCATGAATAAGGAGGTGTAACAATGTCAAGAATTGGTTTAAATCCAATTGATATACCACAAGGTGTTGATATAAATGTTGATGATAAAAATCTTGTAACAGTAAAAGGACCAAAAGGGACTTTAAGTGAAAAAATCAGTGCTGACCTTAAAGTTGTTATAGAAGATAGTACAGTTACTGTAGAAAGACCTACTAATAACAAAAAACACAAGTCTTTACATGGACTATCAAGATCCTTAGTTGCTAACATGGTTGAAGGTGTTACTAAGGGATATGAAAAAAAATTACAATTAGTTGGTGTTGGATACAAGGCTAATAAACAAGGGAAAAAACTTGTATTAAACTTAGGTTTTTCTCATCCTATTGAGCTAGTAGAACCTGAAGGTTTAACAATCGAAGTGCCTTCACAAACTGAAATTGTAGTTAAAGGAATTAATAAACAAGAAGTAGGGAACTACGCAGCTAAAATTAGAGAGTATAGAAAACCAGAGCCATACAAAGGTAAAGGTGTAAAATACGTAGGTGAAGTTATAAGAAGAAAAGAAGGTAAAACTGGTAAGTAATAGAAAGGAGTGATCTAGGTGCTTAAAAAGGTAAGTAAAAACCTTACAAGACAAAAAAGACACAGAAGAGTTCGTGGAAAAATCTCTGGTACTCCAAGTTCTCCAAGACTTAATGTGTATAGAAGTTTAAATAATATTTATGCACAAATAATTGATGATGTTGCAGGAAAAACATTAGTAGCTGCATCATCCTTAGATAAAGCTATTCAAGAACAAGTTAAATCAACTGGAAATAAAGAAGCAGCTCAACTAGTAGGAAAACTAGTTGCTGAAAAAGCATTAGAACAAGGTATAAAGACGGTAACTTTTGATCGTGGAGGATATATATATCATGGTAGAGTAAAAGCTTTAGCGGATGGAGCTAGAGAAGCCGGATTAAATTTCTAAGAAAGAAGGAGGGTACTTGATGCATAAGCGTATTGATGCTAGCCAACTTGATGTAAAAGAACAAGTTGTTACGATAAGACGTGTAACTAAAGTTGTAAAAGGCGGTAGAAACTTCAGGTTTGCAACTCTTGTTGTAGTTGGAGACGAGAACGGACATGTAGGAATTGGTACTGGTAAGGCAATGGAAATACCAGATGCTATTAAGAAAGGCATTCAAGCTGCGAAGAAGAATATGATATCAGTTCCGATGGTTGGCACAACAGTTCCACACCAAGTAATTGGACATTTTGGAGCTGGAAATGTTTTAATCATGCCTGCTAAGGAAGGTACAGGAATTATTGCAGGTGGTCCTGTTCGTGC
The DNA here is from genome assembly GCF_031432315.1 of Serpentinicella sp. ANB-PHB4. Classification (NCBI taxonomy): domain Bacteria; kingdom Bacillati; phylum Bacillota; class Clostridia; order Peptostreptococcales; family Natronincolaceae; genus Serpentinicella; species Serpentinicella sp. ANB-PHB4. Next base: position 66,896 of record NZ_JAVKGO010000009.1, on the reverse strand, counting down.
GGTACTAGAATTAGCTGGATTAAAAGATGTTAGAGCAAAATCTTTAGGGTCAAATAACTCTAGAAATATGGTTAATGCAACAATTGATGGATTAAGTCAATTGAAAAGAGCTGAAGATGTTGCAAAACTAAGAGGAAAGTCTGTTGAAGATCTCTTGGGTTAAGGAGGGGAACAGAATGACAAACTTAAATATAAAATTAGTAAGAAGTTTAATAGGTACATTACCAAAGCAAAGAAAGACTGTCGAAGCTTTAGGTTTAAAAAAGATAAATCAAATGGTTGAGAAACCTGACAATGCTCAAACTCGAGGAATGATTGAGATAGTTAAGCATTTAGTTGAAGTAACAGAAGCATAAATAAAGGAGGTGTAAACATGAAATTACATGAACTTAAACCTGCTAAGGGAGCCGTAAAAGAGACAAAAAGAAAAGGCCGTGGTACAGCTACTGGGCTTGGAAAATCAGCTGGTCGTGGTGGAGATGGACAAAAATCAAGATCAGGTGGCGGTGTAAGAATCGGTTTTGAGGGTGGTCAAATGCCTCTTATCAGAAGATTACCAAAACGCGGTTTTACAAATCCTTTTAAAAAGCAGTATACACTTGTTAATGTAGAAGTATTGAATAAATTTGATAACGGGACAGAAATCACTGCAGAATACCTTAAAGAAGCTGGCACAATTAAGAAAATTGAGAAAGATGGACTTAAAATATTAGGCGATGGAAGTTTAGACAAAAACCTAATAGTGAAAGCCAACAAATTTACAAAATCTGCTGCAGAAAAAATCGAAGCTGCAGGAGGAAAGGTCGAGGTGATTTAGGTGTTATCTACCCTAAAGAATGCTTGGAAAATTCCCGAATTAAGGACTAAAATTAAGTATACTTTTCTGCTACTAGTGGTCTTTCGATTAGGTGCGATGGTTCCAGCGCCAGGTATAGATATAGAAATAGTTAGAAGCATTGTTGAAGAAGCAGGACTTCTAGCTATGTTTGATATGTTTTCCGGGGGCGCATTTGGTAATATGACAATATTTGCTCTAAGTATCACACCATATATTACAGCAAGTATTATTATGAACCTTCTAACTGTAGCGATACCTAAACTTGAAGAACTAGCAAAAGAAGGCGAAGAAGGAAGAAAGAAAATTTCTCAGTACACGAGATATGCAACAGTTATATTAGCACTAATTCAAGCAACAGGTATTAGTGTAGGGCTATTCCGTGGTGCTTTGGAACGTCCAGGAGCATTTAACGTGATTGTTTTAATTATGACGTTAACAGCAGGTACAGCATTCTTAATGTGGTTAGGTGAACAAATCACGGAAAAAGGAATAGGTAATGGAATATCCCTTATTATTTTTGCAGGTATTATTGCAGGAATACCTAATGGTGCAATTAATACATTTAGGTTAATTAGAACTGGAGAAATAGGTGTATTTAACATTCTTATTTTCTTAGCAATCGTATTGGCTATAGTAATGGGCGTTGTTGCAATACAAGAAGGTACAAGAAAAATACCAGTACAATATGCTAAACGAGTTGTAGGAAGAAAAATGTATGGTGGTCAAAGTACGCACATACCATTAAAGGTTAATCAGTCAGGTGTTATACCAGTTATATTTGCAATGTCTGTCATGGCATTACCTCAAACATTGACTTTGTTTTTAGGTAATGAAAGCGGTTTTGGAAGATTTGTTGCAACATGGTTCTCGCCTAACGGAACGCCAGGAATTTTTATATATTCCATACTTAGTGCAATTTTAATCATATTCTTTACTTACTTCTATACAGCGATTACCTTTAATCCTGTTGAAGTTGCGTCTAATATGAAAAAGTATGGTGGTTTTATCCCAGGGATTAGACCAGGAAAGCCGACAACAGAGTATCTAACTAAAGTATTAAACAGAATAACTTTAGCGGGTGCTGTATTTCTTGCTACTATTACCATTCTACCAATGATTATATTAAACTTTACTAATATACCGATAGCATTAGGTGGAACTGCAATTCTAATTGTTGTAGGTGTGGCATTAGAAACTATGAAGCAAGTAGAATCACAAATGCTTATGAGACATTATCAAGGATTCTTAAAATAAAATTAAAAGTACATGGGGATTTTCCCCCGTGTATATAAAATTACCGGGAGTTGGTAACGTGAGAACAATTTTATTAGGACCCCCAGGTGCAGGCAAAGGAACACAAGCTGAGACTATAGTACGAGAATTCAATATCCCACATATTTCTACTGGAGATATGTTTCGTTATAACCTTAAGCAAGGGACGGAATTAGGTGTTAAAGCCAAGGAATACATGAATAAAGGCTTGTTAGTTCCAGATGAGCTAGTGGTTGCTATGGTTGAAGATCGTTTAAAAAATGAAGACTGTGCAAATGGATTTCTCTTAGATGGATTTCCAAGAACTGTAATCCAAGCTGAAGCTTTAGATGTAGTTCTAAGTAAAATTGGTGTTCATTTAAATAAAGTTGTAAACATTGAAGTTAATCCTGAGCTACTTGTAAAGAGAGCAGTGGGAAGACGAATATGTAAAGAGTGTGGTGCAACATTTCACGTAGACTTTAATCCATCTTCAAAAGGTAGCGAATGCGAAAAATGCTCTGGAAGCTTATATCAACGTGACGACGACACAGAAGAAACCGTATCTAAAAGAATACAAGTTTATACTAGTGAGACTCAACCACTAATAGACTACTACGATAAAAAAGGCATTCTTGCAGTTGTTGATGGAGATCAGCCAATCAATATAGTTTCGGAAACAATTATAAAAGTCTTAAAGGAAGATTAAAATGATTTACTTAAAGTCTCGTCAAGAAATAGAACTAATGAGAGAAGCGGGAAGAATTGTTGCAGAAACCCATGACCTATTAAAACAATCAATTCAACCAGGGATAACAACATTAGAACTTGATAAAACAGCAGAGGCCTATATAAGGAAAAGGGGAGGAACACCTGCCTTTAAAGGCTACCATGGTTTTCCTGCAAGTATTTGTGCCTCAGTAAACCATGAGGTAGTTCACGGTATACCCGGATTAAAAAAACTTCAAGATGGCGATATTATAAGTATCGATATTGGTGTTTGCTATAAAGGCTACTATGGTGATGCTGCAAAGACACACCCAGTAGGAAATATAAGCAAGGAAGCTAAAGATCTTATAAACGTAACTAAACAAAGTTTTTATGAAGGGATAGCGTTTGCTAAAGAAGGTTATCGATTGTCAGATATTTCCCATGGTATTCAAAGCCATGTAGAAACAAATGGTTTCTCTGTTGTGAGAAACTACGTAGGTCATGGTATAGGCATGAATATGCATGAGGAACCACAAATACCTAACTATGGTCCTCCAGGAAAAGGCCCTAGAATAAAGCCAAATATGGTATTTGCAATAGAACCGATGATTAATATAGGGACATATGAAGTAAAGGTTTTATCTGATGGATGGACGGTCGTTACATTAGATGGTGCCTACTCTGCACACTATGAGCATACGGTTGCAATTACAGATGGCGAGCCCGAAATCTTAACCGTGTTATAATTATATAAATGAGGTGGCATTGTGGATCAAGGGGATATTTATATAGGCCAAGTTGTACGGTCGACTATGGGAAGAGACAAAGGAAAACATTTTATTGTTTTTAAAATAGAAGATGAAGACCATGTTTTGGTAGTCGATGGGTTTATAAGAAGAGTCGAAAAACCAAAAAAGAAGAAAAAAAAGCATCTTAAAAGACTTAATTTAATGTCTGAAGAAATATCTAAATCTGTTACGAATGCTTTGAAAATCAATAATGCTTTTATAAGGAAAGAACTTGAACGGCTTGGTTTTCAACCAAAAGCCAAGAATGGAGGTTCGATGAGTGAATGTCTAAACAAGATGTAATTGAAGTAGAGGGAACTGTAGTGGAAGCTCTACCAAATGCGATGTTTAAAGTTCAACTTGAAAATGGCCATGAAATATTAGGTCATATATCAGGTAAATTAAGAATGAATTTTATAAGAATACTACCAGGAGATAAAGTAACAGTAGAGTTATCTCCATATGATTTAACCCGTGGTAGAATAACGTGGAGAAAGAAGTAGTCAAGGAGGGTTGACAATGAAAGTAAGACCGTCAGTTAAACCGATATGTGAAAAATGTAAGATTATCAAACGAAAAGGTAAAGTTATGGTAATCTGTGAAAATCCAAAACACAAACAAAAACAAGGATGATATAGCTTTATTTTAGGTTTTGTAGTATAATACCTAACTGGGAACCATAGTTTCTAAGTACGGCTGCATCAGCGTGGAATAACACTGATTACTTAGGACTAATTTATATATAATTTACAACTACGTCATAAAAGAATAAAACTAATATTTGAATTAGGAGGTGTCATTTAATGGCCAGAATCGCTGGTATTGATTTGCCAAGAGACAAACGTGTCGAAATTGGGTTAACGTATATATTTGGTATAGGAAGAAATACTTCAAACAATATTCTAGTCAAGGCTGGAATTAATCCTGATACAAGAGTAAAGGATTTAACTGAAGAAGAAATCAATGCATTAAGAAAAATCATTGATACTGATTACCAAGTTGAAGGAGATTTAAGAAGAGAAGTTTCCCTTAACATTAAAAGACTTAAAGAGATCAGATGTTATAGAGGACTTAGACATGTAAAAGGACTACCTGTAAGGGGACAAAAGTCTAAGACGAATGCTAGAACAAGAAAAGGTCCAAAAAGGTTAGTAGCTCGTAAGAAAAAATAGTAGAAGTAAGGAGGGTTAGTGAATGGCTAAGGCTGTAAAAAGAAAGACAACACGTAAAAAACGAGAACGTAAAAATATTGAGCGTGGTCAAGCGCATATTCAATCAACTTTTAATAACTCCATTGTTACATTGACTGATATGCAAGGAAATACAATTGCATGGTCTAGCTCCGGTCAGCTAGGATTCAAAGGGTCAAGAAAGTCTACTCCATTTGCAGCACAAATGTGTGCTGAAGCTGCTGGAAAAGTAGCTATGGAGCATGGACTTAGAACAGTTGAAGTTTTTGTTAAAGGACCTGGAGCTGGTAGAGAGGCTGCTATTAGAGCGTTACAAGCTACTGGATTAGAGGTTACGCTAATTAAGGATGTAACACCAGTACCTCACAACGGTTGTAGACCACCAAAACGTAGAAGAGTTTAATGATCAAGGATTAGGAGGTGTAAAAGATGGCAAGATATAAAGACGCGGTATGTAGATTATGCCGTAGAGAAGGACTAAAACTTTATTTAAAAGGCGAAAGATGCTATACAGATAAATGTGCAGTAACTAAAAGAAACTATGCGCCAGGACAGCACGGTACAAATAGAAAGAAACTTTCTAACTACGGAATGCAGTTAAGAGAAAAACAAAAAGCGAAAAGATTTTATGGAGTTCTTGAATCTCAATTTAGAAAATACTTTGAAATAGCTGATAAACAAGCAGGTATTACTGGTGATAACTTATTAAGAATACTTGAATCTAGACTAGATAATGTAGTTTATAGATTAGGATTTGCGTCATCAAGACCAGAAGCAAGACAGTTAGTTGTTCACGGACACTTCACAGTAAATGGTAAAAAGGTAGACATTCCATCATACTTAGTAAGTGTTGGAGACGTAATAGCTGTTAGTGAGAAATCAAAAGCTTCTAACAAATTTAAAGAATTATCTGAAGCAGCTAAAGGTACTGTACCACAGTGGGTGTCTTCTGATTCAGAGAAGCTAGAAGGAAAAGTAGTTTCATTAGCAACTAGAGAAGACATCGATCTACCAATCGCAGAAAATCTAATTATAGAGTTATACTCAAAATAGTCAAAGCAAACAATCCAAAATCTTGTTTAGAATTTTGGGCTTACTGCTTGAAGTATGTGTAATAGAATCAGTTGCCCTCAATATAGAAGAGAATAGATTAAAAGGAGGGTTTTAATTAATGTTAGAAATGGAAAAGCCAAAAGTAGAAATTGCTGAAATAAGTGAAGATAACACCTATGGTAGGTTTATAGTTGAACCCCTTGAAAGAGGGTATGGAACAACACTAGGTAACTCTTTAAGAAGGATTATGCTTTCTTCTTTACCAGGTGCTGCTGTAACTTCAGTGAAAATAGAGAACGTATTACATGAGTTCTCTACAGTACCAGGTGTTAAAGAAGATGTTACTGAGATTATACTTAATTTAAAAGGTTTAGCAATTAAACTCCATACAAATGAACCTCAGACGGTAAGGATCGAAGTAGAAGGTGAAGGCAAAGTAACAGCAGGTGATATTATAACAAATCCTGATGTTGAAATCCTAAATCCAGAATTGCATATAGCAACGCTTGATGCAAGTGGAAAATTAGAGATGGATATACATGTTTCTAAAGGTAGGGGTTATACACCTTCAGAAAATAACAAAACTCCAGGAATGCCTATTGCTGTCGTACCTGTTGATTCTATATTTACTCCTGTAAGAAAGGTTAGTTACTCAGTAGAGAACACAAGAGTCGGTCAAGTAACAGATTATGATAAACTGAACATTGAAGTCTTTACTGATGGAAGTATTAAGCCTGAAGAAGCAATTTCCTTAGCTGCAAAAATTATGAATGAACATCTCAACTTATTTATTACATTAACAGATCATGTTAATGATGTTGAAATAATGGTTCAAAAAGAAGAAGATACAAAGGAAAAAGTGATGGAGATGACTATAGAAGAACTTGATCTGTCTGTTCGATCTTATAACTGCTTAAAAAGAGCAGGGATAAACACTGTTCAAGAGCTATCAACAAAAGCAGAAGAAGATATGATGAAGGTGCGTAATCTTGGTAAAAAGTCGCTTGAGGAAGTACAAAAGAAGTTGGATGAATTAGGGCTTAACTTAAAATCTTCGGATGAGTAATAAGCAGTAAGGAGGGATAGATATGGCTGTGCAAAGAAAGCTTGGACGTGTAACTGCACATAGAAATCTTATGTTAAGAAACTTAGTTACAAGTCTTATTCAAAATGGTCGAATTCAAACTACAGAAGCAAAAGCGAAAGAAACAAAAAAAGTTGCAGAAAAAATGATCACTCTTGCTAAAAGAGGAGATCTACATGCGAAAAGACAAGTATTATCATATATGACTGATGAAACTGTTGTGAAAAACCTATTTGATGAAATAGCACCAAAGTATGCTGAAAGAAATGGTGGATACACTCGTATTATGAAAATAGGGCCTAGAAAAGGCGACGCTACAGAAATGGTTATTATTGAATTAGTATAACAAGTAGAGGGATTAAGGGTTTTAACACTTAGTCCCTGTTTTTATAGCATAAAATATATTTATGTTATAAAAACAGGGCATAATTGTACCTCCTATTGCTAATTGAGAAGAAGGGTGACAGAATGAATAAAATTATCAAGTTTAAAGATTTAACTTATAAATACACAGATAACGATGAAAGCTCAACAGCATTAAATTCAATTTCTAAAGAAATTAATCAAGGTGAGTTTGTTGTTATAATTGGACATAATGGTTCAGGAAAGTCTACATTAGCTAAGCTATTAAATGCATTGTTATTACCTACATCTGGAGATGTGTATATTATGGGAAACAATACAAAGAATAGTCAATTATTATGGGAAATAAGAGAGACCGCTGGTATGGTGTTTCAAAACCCAGATAATCAGATAGTTGCTACTGTAGTCGAAGAAGATGTGGCTTTCGGTCCAGAAAATTTAGGGATAGAATCCAATGAGATAAAAATAAGAGTAGAAGAAGCTTTAAATACCGTGGGGATGCTAGAGTTTAGAAACAAAGCACCGCACATGCTCTCAGGTGGACAAAAACAAAGGGTTGCAATAGCTGGGGTAATAGCAATGAGACCTAGTTGTATTATATTTGATGAGCCTACTGCAATGCTTGACCCAGCAGGAAGAAAAGAGGTAATGGATACTATTAGAAAACTTAACAAAGATGAAAACATTACAATTATACACATAACACATTTTATGGAAGAAGCAGTTGACGCGGACCGCATTATTGTTATGGAAGAGGGACAAGTTATATTAGAAGGGCTTCCACGTGAGGTGTTTTCCAAGGTGAAAGCGTTAAAGTCCATTGGGTTAGATGTACCCCAAGTAACAGAGTTAGCGCATGAATTGATAGAAGCAGGTGTCAACTTGCCTGAGGATATATTAACTGTTGATGAGATGGTGATGCATTTATGTCAATTAAATTAGAAAACCTAACACATATTTATAACCCTAAATCTCCATATGAATCAAAGGCACTAGATAATTTGAATCTTGAAATAAAATCTGGTGAATTTGTAGGACTCATTGGGCATACTGGTTCAGGAAAATCAACGCTTATACAGCATTTAAATGGCTTATTATATCCTACATCAGGAAAGGTATTTATAAAAGGCAAGGATACTTCTGACAAGGAGATAAAGTTGTCTGAAGTACGTAAAAAAGTAGGATTAGTATTTCAATACCCTGAGTATCAATTGTTTGAAGAAACAGTATTTAAGGATATTGCATATGGTCCTTTAAAACAAGGCTTAAGAGAAGAAGAAATAAACAAACGTGTGATAGAATCAATGAGCCAGGTTAATTTAGATTATGAAGCAATTAAGAATAGATCTCCTTTTGAGTTAAGTGGTGGACAAAAACGTCGGGTAGCAATAGCGGGAATATTAGCGATGAAACCTGAAATATTAATACTTGATGAACCAACAGCGGGTTTGGATCCTAAAGGTAGGGATGAAATATTAGAACAAATAAGTCTGCTACATAGAAAATATAATATGACGATTATTCTTGTATCCCATAGTATGGAGGATGTAGCTAAATATGTTGAAAGAATAATTGTTATGCATGCAGGAAAAATAGAGTTAGATGGCACACCAAGAGATATATTTAAAAATTCTAGTAAACTTACATCTATTGGTCTTGGCGTCCCACAAGTATCAGAATTAATGACTAAGCTAAAAAACAATAATAAGCCTGTCAGCAATAATGTACTAACAGTAAAGGAAGCAAAGGACGAGATTTTAAATTGGATAAGGGGAAAAGGACATGCTTAAGGACATTACAATTGGACAATACTATCCCACCGGGTCACTTATTCATAAATTAGATCCTAGAACGAAGCTATTAATTACATTTTCACTTATACTAGGATTGTTTTTAGTAGATCGTTTTGTCAGTTATGGATTTATTATAGGATTTATATTACTCGTGGTTTCTATTTCCAAAATACCACCTAAGTTTCTTATTAAAGGTCTAAAACCTTTAAAATATATAATTCTAATTACTTTTATCATAAATATATTTATGACATCTGGTGAAGTTATATACAGTATTGGTCGCATCAGTATAACTCAACAAGGTTTATATCAAGCTACTTTTATGGCTTTGAGGCTTATATTATTAGTTATGGGTACTTCACTATTAACGTTAACAACAACACCTATACAACTAACAGATGGTATTGAATATTTATTAAAACCATTTAAAAGAATTGGGGTTCCAGCCCATGAACTAGCAATGATGATGACAATAGCCCTTAGATTTATACCTACACTGTTAGAGGAAACTGACAAAATAATGAAGGCCCAGATTGCAAGAGGAGCAGATTTTGAAAGCGGTAACATTATTAGTAGAGCAAAAAGTTTAGTACCTTTACTAGTGCCACTTTTTATAAGTGCTTTTAGAAGAGCAGACGATCTAGCTATGGCTATGGAAGCACGGTGTTACCGTGGTGGTGAAAATCGTACCAGAATGAAAGTTTTAAAAATGGAAACGAAAGATTACACAAGCATTTTAGTGGCAATAATGCTATTAACTATTATTATTTACATTAGAACTGTATAGAGTATGGATTGACAATGGAGTAGATATGATGAGAAATATTATGGTTGAAATTGAATATGATGGGACAAACTATTCGGGATGGCAAATTCAGCAAAATGCCAATACAGTACAAGCCGAAGTATTGAAAGCTATAAAAAAGATTACCAATCAAGAAGTAAAAATGCATGCATCAGGAAGAACAGATGCTGGAGTACATGCCAAAGGGCAAGTGGCCAACTTTTATATGGACTACCCAATACCCGTAGAGGGATTTAAGAAAGTGATCAATAAATTTTTACCAAATGACATTGCTATCCTAAATGTAAAAGAAGTTCCGCTTACATTTCATGCTAGGTATAACGTTGTTAGTAAAAGATATATCTATAAAATTTATAATAACACTACTAGAAGTCCACTGATGTTTAACTATAGCTACCACGTATCCCCCAAAATCAATATTGACATTATAAAAGAAGGTACAAGGATTCTAGAAGGAACACATGACTTTAAAAGCTTTGTAACAAGTGGTAGTACTGCAAAAAATACAGTTAGAACCATTTATAATATACAAGTAGAACAAGTAGGAAATATGATTATACTAAGTTTCCATGGTAATGGATTTCTATATAATATGGTCAGGAACATAGTAGGTACTTTAGTAGAAATGAGTATTGGTAAAAAAGATATTAAGCAGCTAGAGAAAATTTTGAATATGAAAGATAGAAAAGCTGCAGGACATAAAGCACCACCCCAAGGTTTATTTTTAGATAAAGTATTTTACTGACTTGACACACGTGGCACATTGTATTAAAATAAATTAGTGTGCGTAAACAATGATCCACAGCCCCGGATCTTGAGCATATAAATGAACGTAAGAACTTTTACAAGATGTAATATTTATCGAGGAGGGAAAATGATGAAGTCATATATGGCAAAGCCAAATGAAGTTGAAAAAAAATGGTATATTGTTGATGCAGAAGGCAAATCATTAGGACGCTTAAGTTCTGAAGTTGCCAAAATATTAAGAGGTAAGCATAAACCAGAATACACACCACATGTAGATTGTGGAGATTTTGTAATTATTTTAAATGCAGAAAAAGTAGCATTAACAGGTAAGAAGTTAGATCAAGAATTCTACACTTATCACACTGGTCATCCAGGTGGATTAAGACAAATCTCATATAGAAGAATGCTTGAAGAAAAACCTGAAATGTTAGTGCAAAATGCTGTTAAAGGTATGTTACCAAAAACAAGACTAGGAAGACAAATGATTAAAAAATTAAATGTATATAGAGGATCAACACATAATCATCAAGCTCAGAAGCCAGAAAATATAGAACTATAAAAGTGAACCTGAAAGGAGGAAAATAATATGGCGAAAGTTGCCTACTATGGAACAGGAAGAAGAAAAAAATCAATTGCAAGAGTTAGATTAGTACCAGGAGATGGGAACATCACAATAAATAAAAGAGATATCGAAGAGTACTTAGACTATGAGACTTTAAGAAGAGAAGTAAAGTTACCACTTACCCTTACAGAAACATTAGGAAAGTTTGATGTTATTGCAACAGTTAACGGTGGAGGATTTACTGGTCAAGCAGGAGCATTAAGACATGGTATTGCAAGAGCTCTAATTAAGTCTGATGAGGCTTTAAGAGCTCCACTTAAAAAAGCTGGTTACCTAACTAGAGATGCTAGAATGAAAGAACGTAAAAAATACGGTCTTAAAGCAGCACGTAGAGCGCCACAATTCTCAAAAAGATAATATGTTGTATATACAAAACTCCCCAAATTATAAGAATTTGGGGAGTTTTATTTTATAAAAATCTATAAAAATGACTAAAAAACATCTACAATTAACATAAATTATTAGATTATATTAAAGTCCTCAAAAGATTATAAAGGAGGATTTTTTCGTTTTTGACTCTTTTTTAATCGCTGAGTGGGTTATATTCTGCTCCATTATTACATGAGGGTCTTTTTTTATATACTAAAATCATTACCCTTAACTTTGAATTTGTAAGTCTACTTAAAGGTTAAGGGCGTAAGGACTGTTAAAATCATTTCTAATTCTATAAGACAGGAATTAAGTACATTCTAAGCAGCAACTTTCTTATTAATACCTCATATACTCCTAAATATTAAGAAAATAAAAGCGCAATTATATAGTTTATTTTTATACTTCTAATATTTGAAATATTAGGGTGTTTTCCCGGGAAATATAAAAAATACTGTCGATAAATAGTTAGTGATTAGTAATTTAATTGTAAACTATAGATAAAACTTTACATATAAATAAGTAAGTATGGAAAAAAATCGGGGTGGTATAATGAAATTTATTGTTGTAGAAAAAAAGTGGATATATTACATTGTGTGTGCCTTGCTTTGTGCCTTGCTTTGTGTTTTCTTGCTATTTCTTGCTATTAATAAGTTAATTTATATAAGATCTGAGCCATCTGAGCCGTGTCTTATGCCTGTTACAACAAAAGTAATTGTTATAGATCCAGGACATGGTGGCGTAGATCCTGGAGCAATAGGTAAAAGCGGGATAAAGGAAAAGAATATAAATTTATCAATTTCACAATATTTAAAAGAGTACCTTGAACAAGATGGCGGAGTTGTAATCATGACCCGAAATGATGATTATGGTTTGTATTCTGAAGGTGGGAGTATTAGACAGAAGAAAAATGAAGATTTAAGAAATAGAAGGGCAGTAGTGACTAATGCTCAACCTGATATATTTGTTACAATTCATTTAAATAGTTTTCCACAAACAAAATACTATGGCGCACAAACTTTTTATCCTAAGGGAAGTACAACAGGAAAAGATTTAGCTGAGAAAATACAAGAAGAGTTAAAAAATGTGTTAGATCAAGGTAACAAGCGAGTTGCACTAGAAAAAGAAGGTGTGTATATAATAAAAGGATTAGATATACCAACAGCACTTGTAGAGTGTGGATTTTTATCTAATCCTAATGAAGAAAAACTGTTAGGAACATCTGAATATCAACAAAAAGTCGCATTTGCAATATATATGGGAATTCAAAAATACTTTGAAAATAACCCATAAGCATATGTGGATTGTTTTTGTGGATAATGTGCATAAATAACTATTCTTTTGTTAAAACAGTGTAAAGACGACTATTTTAGACATAAATATTAACCAAACAATCCACATATGCTGTGGAAATAAGTTTATAATATGTGGATTATATATTAAATTGTTTCTCCTGGTATAACCATATCAATTATACCAATTACAAGGGCACCAATAATTGCTCCCCAAATACTTACCTGCATAGCAGCAACTACAAATTGGCTTAAGTAAATTACGATTGCAGCAACAATAAATCCTGCTATTCCTCTACCAAAAGGCGATGCATCGAAGTTAAAAACACGTTCTATAATGTAGTTAACAATAGAAATAGCTAAAGCTGCTAATAGAACACCCCATAACCCATCAATTTGAAAACCAGGAGTAATAAATGCTGCAATACCAACTACAATAGCTGATATAATAAATCTTAAAATAAGCCTTCCCCAACTTGGAGCGTCTTGCGTTCTATTTGGATTTCTTTCTTCTGACATTACTAAATACCTCCTAATATGAATTAAAATAGTGTTGCACATATATCTTTTGTTTTTATTCATTAAATTATTCATTCTAAAAATTAAGTACTTTTTAAACAGGATTTTTTAGTCTAGAATTTATAAATTGTTTTTAATGATCAATGTGATGATCTAAGTGTAAGTACAGTAAATATTAAGCAAATCAAATTAATTATTTTCTAAAAAAGAGGTATGTAAATGAAAAAGTTAAAAAAAATAATTAAATCAAAAAAGAAGAACTTATTAATATTAGTATTGATATTAGCAATAATTCTTGGAATTAATTATCCTATTTGCAAATTGAAAGTAAGTGTTATCACATTTTATAATAATATTGGACCACAGGCTGCAATTGTAATAGATGATTTTGGAAACAATGGGGAAGGAACAGAAAAAATGTTAACGGAAATAAAAGCACCATTAACTTGTGCTATTATGCCATTTATGCCTTATTCTAAGGAGGAGGCAAAACTAGCTCACTCATTAGGGCATGAAGTTATTATCCATCTACCAATGCAGCCTCATACTGGTAATCCTAAATGGTTAGGAGAAAAAGGTATTACAACAGATTTAAGTACAGATGAGATAAAAAGTATTTTAAGAGAAGCAATTGAAGAAGTTCCTTTTGCTGTGGGATTAAATAATCATATGGGTTCAAAAGCAACTGAAGATCTACGAATAATGACTGCAATTATAGAGGTTTTAAAAGAACATAATATGTATATTGTTGATAGTAGAACTAGCTCAAAATCAGTAGTAGAAGAAGTAGCTAAAGCACATGGGGTGTCAGTACGGACAAGAGATGTATTTATTGATAATAATAAAGACTATAATAGTATAAAGAACCAGCTACAACAACTAAAAGATTTAGCTATGGAGAATGGTAAAGCCATAGGAATTGGGCATGTAGGGCCAGAAGGTGGAACAGTTACTGCCAAAGGCATAAAGGATATGATCCATGAATTTGAAAATAAAGGCGTTAAAATTGTGCCTGTATCAGAACTACTAGAATAAAATTAATGATAAGTAATAAAAACAGAATGTGCATAACATTCTGTTTTAAAATTTATTTTAAAGAAAAGGAAGGCATATTTAAGTTCTTTAAGTTTATTATGAAATTACCTACATTATCTCTTATAAATAACTAAGGCACTACGAATGCCTCATTATCTGGTTTACTGTATATTATAAATAGTATTACGCATAATCTTAGTAATAATTCAGAATTATTTTACTTTATATTTAAGATTGACCAACTTTATATTGTACGTTATTATACAGTTTGAGTAAAAATTACAAACCTAAAATTAGGAGTAAAGCTGATGAAAAATATTTTTGAGTACGTAGGTAAGTATATGATGAAGTGGATTCTTATTGCCACGCTAGTGGGAATAGGTGGTGGGTTGTCAGCTGTAGCATTGCAAAAATCTATTGAATTAACCAGTGAATTAAGTAAAAGTGTACCTTTGTGGATAGCACCTGCTATTGGAGGCGGGTTATTGTCCTTAATTTATATTAGAGATCGTTCAGCAGCTGGATTTGGTACTGATCGATATATTAGTACAATTAATTTAAAAAAAGATCAGTTAGAGTATAAATCTTCCTTTACTAAATTAATTAGTACAGCGATTACCTTAGGGTTTCGAGGTAGTGGTGGGGTCGAAGGGCCAATGTTGGTTATTGGTGGAGGGTTATCAAATGGTATTAGTAAATTGCCTGTTTTTAAAAATTTACTTGATAAACATGACAGAAGAACGTTAATTATATGCGGAGCTGCTGGTGCAATAGGTGCAATATTTAGATCTCCTTTAGGTGGTGGTATATTTGTCGTTGAGATACTATATCGATCATCATTGCATTATTCGGATTTATTTCCAGCCATGTTATCTTCAACAATGGGATTTGTTGTCTATAGTATGATTTCAAAATCCACACCTCTTTTTAACATACCTGATTATCTGCCAAATGTATATAATGTACCATTCTTTGTGTTGGCTGCTATTTTAGCTGGGATATTATCGCTAATTTTTATGGGTGTTTTTTCAAAAATACAAAATATTTTTAAGAAAGCACCGCTTAGACCAATACATCCACTAATCGGAGGATTATTAGTAGGAGTTATTCTGATTATAGTACCAAAGGTTAGTGGTACAGGGACAAGTATTATACAAG
Organism: Serpentinicella sp. ANB-PHB4; assembly: GCF_031432315.1. Taxonomy (NCBI): domain Bacteria; kingdom Bacillati; phylum Bacillota; class Clostridia; order Peptostreptococcales; family Natronincolaceae; genus Serpentinicella; species Serpentinicella sp. ANB-PHB4. The sequence goes on along the minus strand of NZ_JAVKGO010000009.1, from coordinate 51,278 downwards.
AAATGATAGACACAGTCTTACCTTTGAGTATGCTGTTGGCACTTTTTATAGGAAAGATAATTGCCACATCCTTGACAGTTGCATCTGGTGGAAGTGCCGGGTTAGTCATTCCATCATTATTTATAGGTGCAATTGCAGGAAATAGTGTTGCCACCATTATTGGGGTAGGAGACATCGGATTATCATCTTCTTTAGTAATTGCAGGCATGGCTGCTAGTCTTGCTAGTGTTGCAAATGTACCAGTAGCAGCAGCTGTAATGTTAGTAGAAATGGTAGGACTACGGTTAGGTGTACCAGCAACATTAGGAAGTATAATAGGCTATGCCATAGGACATAGTCAAGTAATTTATGGAGTAACCAATCCTGATCAGTGGCAGTTTGAAGAAATGAAAAAACTAAGAAAAAAAGATGTTAATAAAAGAAAGCACTAAATGAGAGGTTATACAATATTTAAATAAAATATAACAATACATTGACGATTGTCAATGTATTGTTATATAGTATACATAGACACATATAAATATATGAATGTAAATGAGGTGAATAAATGAAAGAATATGTAGAGATATTTAAAGCGTTAGCCGATGAAAATAGACTTAAGATATTACAAATTATTTCAGGCGCTGAGCATTGTGCCTGTGATATACAAGATCAGCTCAACTTGACACAACCGACAATATCCCATCATATGAAGGTTCTTCAACAAGTAGGGGTTGTTAACGTTAGAAAAAGTGGAAGATGGATGCATTATTCTATTAATAAAGAGAAATTAGCTTTAGTATGGCACTTTATAAATGATAATTTAGTAAATAATTTAAATAATAATATAGTAGTTAGTAAAAAGGAGTGTGAGTAAAAATGTCAGAAAAAAAACAAAAAGGTGCAGAATTAGGTATTTTCGGTAAGTACTTAACCCTTTGGGTGGCATTGTGTATAGTAATAGGAGTGGCAATTGGACAGTTTTTACCAATTGTACCCGATGTACTAAGTCAGTTTGAATATGCAAATGTTTCTATTCCCGTAGCTATCTTGATTTGGCTAATGATTTATCCTATGATGCTTAAAATTGATTTTTCAAGTATTGTAGAAGCTACAAAGAAACCAAAGGGACTTATTTTAACATGTACAGTAAACTGGTTAATCAAACCTTTTACGATGTATCTAATAGCGGCATTTTTCTTTAAAATTGTTTTTCAAAATATCATCCCCGCATCTTTAGCAGATGATTACTTAGCAGGGGCAGTATTATTAGGAGCAGCCCCATGTACGGCTATGGTATTTGTATGGAGTCACTTAACTAAAGGAGATCCAGCATATACTTTGGTACAGGTTGCGGTGAATAACCTAATATTATTAGTTGCCTTTACACCAATAGTTGCCCTATTATTAGGGGTTACTGATGTCTTCGTGCCCTATGACACATTATTCTTATCTGTATTTTTATTTATTGTTATACCATTAGTAGGGGGGTATTTATCAAGAACGTATATTATCAAGTATAAAGGCTTAGATTACTTTGAAAATGTATTTCTTAAGAAGTTTGATCATGTAACAATTGCTGGTTTATTATTGACCTTAATCATCATTTTTACATTCCAAGGAGAAGTTATATTAAGTAATCCGCTACACATTTTATTAATTGCAATACCATTAACTATTCAGACATTCTTTATTTTTGCCCTTGCGTATGGATGGTCTAAGGCTTGGAATTTACCCCATGATGTGGCATCACCAGCAAGTATGATAGGCGCGAGTAATTTTTTCGAGTTAGCCGTAGCTGTGGCTATTTCATTATTTGGTTTAGACTCTGGCGCAACATTGGCCACTGTAGTAGGAGTTTTAGTCGAAGTACCAGTCATGCTAGCTTTAGTTAGAATAGCAAATGGTACAAGACATTGGTTTAAAGATCCATCAACATTATAGGTACGGGAGGATAATTAAAATGAAACCAAAGGTTGGATTTATATGTGTGCATAACTCCTGTCGTTCCCAGATGGCAGAAGCTTTAGGGAAAGCACTAGCAAGTGATGTGTTTGAATCCTATTCTGCTGGAACAGAGTTAAGGCCTCAAATTAATCAAGATGCGGTAAGGATTGTTAAGGATCTATATGACATAGACATGAATAAAACACAAAAGTCAAAATTACTAAGTGATATTCCAGAGGTTGATATCGTTATAAAAATGGGTTGTAACGTAGTATGCCCTTTCTTACCATCAAAAAATGAAGAAGACTGGGGACTTGAAGATCCTTCTGGGGAAGAAGATGAAGCGTTTATTAAAACAGCAAGAATAATAGAAGAAAAAATAAAAGATTTATCTAAACGAATTCAGCGTGGTGAAATAAAGCTATAGTGCATAAAAAATGAGCGAAACTATGTATACATAATTTCGCTCATTTTTTTATATAAATTTTTCTATTTCGCTTTCTTCCATTAGATTTTCGATAATAGCTTCAAATTGGTCTTGTTGTTTAACTTGTATTTTATAGTGTTCAAGGTTAGCCTTTATTTCCTCAAAGCTTAATACTTCTTCATCAGCTTGTTCAGCTTGTAGTATATAAAGATCATAAGCCGCTTCTAATTCTTCATCAGTAACAGTGATATCTGATAGTTGTTTTTCCATAAATAATTCAATTCGAAGATTTTGAACAACAAATTCTTCCGTAATACCTTGCGTTTCTAAAATTTCTAAATATTCATCTTCCGATGGAAATTGGGATTTAATTTCGTTTAGACGTTCGTCTAATGCATCATCAGATACAACCTCTTTTGAAGCTTGTACCAGCACTTCTTCTTGTACTAGTTGATCAAGTGCCATTTCTTGTAGATACTCTAAAGCCTCTTGACCTTCTTCACTATCAAAGTCCATTCCTTCTGTTTCATATCTTAATTTCATACTTTCAAACGTATCTTGTAATAGATCAGCACCAATATTAACACCATTAACCTTTGCAACAACAGTGCCAGTATACTCACCTAAAAAATCATCACTTTCTTGGGGCGAACATCCAAGTAGAAGGATACCAATTAATGCTACAACCGTAAACAACATTTTCTTTTTAAAAAACATAAATAACCCCTTTCTTTACATATAAAATATATCGTTTAGAGTATATCGTAACATATATATATTAAAAGTTCAATGAAGCTAAGTTTTTAAAACTATGTAGATTTAATATAAAGTAAAAAGACTTGGTGTTATAAAAAACACCAAGTCTTTTAGCGTTAACCCTTTAGTAGCCCCATAATCCTCTGCCACCAAATAGAAGAACAAGTAGTAAGAAGAAGAATAACAAGCTATCGCTTGATCCTCTAAAAATACCACAGTTACAGAATATGATGACTAGTAACAAGAAGAAAAATAGTAAGCTGCTTTGACCACCAAAAATACCACCTAATACACTTTTTTGGCTCATAAACAATCCCCCTTATTTAAATTAAGACTATATCCTAGTCTTAATATACAGTATGTTATAAGGGGTTAAATGGTGTATGAAGAAGACCAGAGGAATTTATTATGAAAAAATTATATAAATAAGCCGCTACCAGTAAATAAAACTACAAGTAATAAGAAGAAGAACAATAGACTATCTCCAGAGCCTGCAAATAAGCTACAATTACAGAAAATAATTACAAGTAATAAGAAAAAGAACAATAAGCTACTTTGGCCACCAAACAAACCACCTAGAAAACTTTTTTGTGTAACATCGCTCATAAATGACACCTTCCTTTAAAATATAATTTAAGCTCATCAAAAATTAGCTATAATATATAATATTTTTTTAGAAAAAATGTGTGTATGTATAAAAAAATAAATATTTACTCTGTTTATAGCAATGGTTAACATGAGGTCTTTGTATTAGACTAAATTAAAGTTTGTTGATATTTATCAAATAAAAGTGGTGAATTAATCATCTAGATAACAAAGATTATAAAAATATTGTTTAATAAATACTCCTTTTATTAATAATAGTACTAATAAAAAATTTCCTTGAAAAGGAGAAAAATATGATTAGATATACTTTACTAATTATCTTTGTAATTGCTGCTATTATTTTTATAATCTACAAAACGAAAGAAAAAAGTCGATTTGAAATTTATGCATGGGAAGTGTATGAAGAGATAGGGCGAAAAATTTATGAAACTTTGCTAAAGAAAAATCCTGATGCTAGTATCAATGAAGCACAGGATATCTTAAGCAGTAACATTGATGAAGACTGGTATATAAATTTAAACTATGATCAAGTAGATAAAATATTTGAAATGATAAACAAATATTTACAAGAGACTGAAGAAGTAAAAGATACAGAGATAAGAGATATTGTTGAAAAGTTCAAATCTGAAAATAAGTTGTAAAAATACTACATCCTTTCATACCATATTGCAGATACAGGCAATATGGTATATTCTTTTATTAGATAAAAATAATATAATGAAACTAAAGGGGGCTGGCTAAATGACAGCTTGGCGAACATTAGGGCATAGAGGTGATGCACTAGAATTGCTATTGGAAACAACCCACGAATTTTATAAGCGCCAAGGACTAGGTCTAGTTGATAAGATTCATACGCCAATAAAAGTAACAGAGATAGATAAAGGCATAATTACTAAGGCCTTCTTTGATAAAAAATCAACAGTAGACTTTATGGGGTTGATTCAAGGAATTGGTGTTGCATTTGATGCAAAGGAAACCCAAAATAAAAGTATACCTTTAAAAAACATACATGATCATCAAATTGAGTTTATGAAGGCGTTTGAGGAACAAAAAGGATTAGCTTTTTTAATTGTGCATTATAAAAAAGTGGATAGTTTTTATCTCATACCAATTCATATTATTCTTGATATTATAACTAATGGGAAAAAGTCAATATCCTACACAGTACTTCCAGAGGAGTTTAAAATCCAGTATAAAAACAATGGATTATTAGATTATCTACCAACACTAAACACATACCTAGATTGGAAAAGAGATCAGCAAAAGCGTAAATGTACTGGATAAATTAGAATTTGTACTAAACATGGGAAAAAATTTATTGATCCTATGTTTTTTTGTTGTTTATTAAGAAGCGAGGAACAAAAAAGTTTGAATAACGTCTAAATTATATGAGGGTGGAGGTGAATGTTTTTTGGAAGAGAAAGAGCTAATAAAAAAGTCAAAATCAGGTGATATAAAAAGCTTTGAAGCTTTGGTTGGTATATATCAAAAAAAAGCTTTAAATATTGCATACCGCATGTTAGGAAATATTGAAGATGCTAATGATGTAACACAAGAAGCCCTTATAAAGGCATATAAAGCAATACCTAAATTTAAAGAAGAAAGTAGTTTTTCAACATGGCTTTATTCTATTGTAACGAACACAGGTGTTGATTATTTGAGAAAAAATAAGAATAAAAATGTAGTGTATTTAGATAAAAGGGATGAAAATCAGATGCAAAGAGAAGTTCCGGATAATACTAATACCCCAGAAAACGTATTAGAAAAAAAAGAAATAAAGCAGCATATTCACAGTGCAATTAACGAATTAGCATTAGATCATAGAACGGTTATAATTTTAAGGGATATAAAAGGCTTTAGCTATAAAGAAATCGCTACGATGTTAAAATGCTCTGAAGGAACAGTGAAATCACGAATTAGTCGTGGAAGGGCCCATTTAAAAACAATAATTAATCGAAAAGTAGTTTTTAAAACGAATTGAAGGGAGGGAAAACAATGACCTGCGAAAAAGTATTAGAACTTATATCTGATTATATGGATGGTATGCTGAGCAAAGAAGAAAAGAAGGTATTTGAAAAGCATGTTAATGAGTGCGATGAGTGTAGTATATATTTTCAAAACTATAAGTTAATGATTGATAGTCTTAATGAAATTGAGGAAGTAGATGTACCAGAAGGATTTAATGAACAATTACATGATAAGTTACTGAAAGAAAATACGAGAACAAAGAGAAGAACAACTAAAAAGTACTTTAGTGTAGCTGCAGCAGTTGTTATATTAATAGGGGCTATTTCAGCAATGGATCACTTAACTGTTAAAGAAGGATATGACTTAGGAATTGCTCAAGAGCAATCTGAAATAAGTGGCTTAGGCAGTGAACAGATAGGTCCAAGCATTGAGAATAATAACCTATTAGATAAAAATATAGAATCTCAATATGAAACTGAAACAAGAATTGAAGATACTGTAGATGAAGTCGTTGCTGGGAATATGAAAATTATCAAGCAAGGGAAGATAACATTAGAAGTAGATGCTTTTGACCTGGCATATGGAAATATTATAAGGAAAGTAGAAAACAGTAATGGATATGTGGAAAATTCAAATATTTACACAAGAGGCACTTACAACAATAGCAATGAAATGAATCAATTGAAAACTGGTGAAATAAAAATACGTATACCAGAAGATCAATTTTTAAATATTTTTAGGGAAGTTAAGGGACAAGGAGAAGTAGTAGAGGAAATTATAACAGGAGAAAATGCAACTCAAAAGTACCATGATACAGAAAATGAAATGCTTAATTTAACGCTACAAGAAGATCGATTAAGAGATATATTGGATCAGGCAGAAACCGTAGATGACATTTTAAAAATAGAAAAAGAGCTTACTCGTATAAGAGGAAAAATAAACGAATTGACACTTGAATTAAAGCACTATGATAAAGAAATAAGCTTCTCAACAATTCGGTTAATCCTCCAAGTGGTAGAATCAGATGAAGTACAGGTGTTATCAACACAATCCAGTACTATGTCTCGGGCAAAAGAGAACTTTTTAAACTCGATCAATAGTATAATTTCCTTTGGTGAAAGTTTATTATTAGGTTTTTTTACTATACTCCCCCTAGGGATTATAATGGGTATTATTGCAATCTTAGTATATATGGTGTATAAACGTAATAAAAAGTAGTCTATAAATTAAAAAGGAAGTGAAATAATGGTGAAGGTAATTGTCAAAATGACAATTCATGAAGGCATGGAAGAGGAATTAAAAACTATTTTAAGACCTTTAGTCGCAGAGACTAGAAAAGAACAAGGATGTATTTCCTATGAGCTTTTTCAGGATGTGAATAACAAACGGGAATTTTCTTTTATAGAAGAATGGGAAAGTGCTCAAGCGCTGCAACAGCATATGCAGTCTAAACATTTTAAAGAGGCAATGCCACAGTTAAACAAGTTGCAAGAAAAAGAAATGGAAGTTAGTGTTTGTACATTAGTAATATAAAAGATTTATAAAAAAAGAGGATGTTATTCCTCTTTTTTTTATATAGTAGGAAAGTTCTACTTTTTTACCAATTAAAAACAGGGGTATAGGCGAAAATCCCCTTCGTAGTAAGGAAGGTGCTCAGACAGCTTCGCTGTTGACGAATGAAACCTAGGGTTTTCTAGGGAAAGTGGTGAGAGCCACTTTTTTTATGGAATTCTATTTAGTACTAAAGGCCTAATTCAAAAAAGAATGTATATAACACAAACTTCGACAAAAAAATAAGCATATTTTGTGTAAAATAGTCTTATTCCATAGAAAGTTGTATTAATTTGCAATACAAAAATAAATATAAATATAAATAAGGAGGCTAAACCATGAAAAGTATTAAATGGAATCTAATTTTATGTTTTTCCATATTAATTTTAGTTGTATCCATGGTATATAGTTTAGTATCTATAAATACAACTCGAAATGCAGTTAGTAATGAAGTTGAAAAGTCTTTAGAGCAGTTAACTTTTGAAGGTGCTAGATTATCAGAAAGTCGTATAGAAACACAAATTAGAACTTTAGAAGTTTTAGCCAGAACAGAAGAAATTGAAGGGATGGATTGGGAACAACAACAACCAATATTACAAAGACAAGCAGAACGATCAAATTTTCTTGCACTTGGTATTGTTACTCCTGATGGTACAGCTTATTATAATAATGGCGATACTGCACAGCTAGGTGATAGAAACTACATACAACTGGCTTTTAATGGTGAAGCAAATGTGTCAGATCTAATAGTAAGTGCACTTACAAATGAAATTGTCATGATGTATGCCGTTCCTATAGAAAGAGACGGTAGTGTGGTAGGCGTGCTCATTGGAAGAAGAGATGGAGTTGCACTGAGCAATGTTACGGACGGCTTAGGTATAGGTGAACAAGGTTATGCCTATATGATCAATCATGAGGGTACAGTGGTAGCACATCCTAATAGAGACCATGTATTTAACCAATGGAATCCAATTGAAGATGTAAAAGACAATCCTTCAATTGAATCTGTAGCAAATCATGTTAGTAGAGTAATTGATGAAAAAAGAGGTATTAATGCTTATTCCTTTGGATCAGATAACTTATACTCAGCATACGCACCAATAGAAGGTAGCGAATGGATAATTGTCACTGTAGCAAATCAGGATGAGGTACTTTCTGCACTTCCTAGATTACAAAGAAATATTATAATAATAGCTTTAATTATTTTAGTTATAAGTATAACAATTTCCTATTTAATAGGAAATTCTATCTGTAATCCTATCATAAAAACAATTTCCTATGCAGATAAAATTGCCGCTTTGGATATTACAGAGAATGTGCCAAGCAAATTCACTAAAAGGAAAGATGAGGTTGGATTATTAGCTTTCTCTATACAAACTGTTATGGAGAATTTAAGAGAATTTTTAAGACAAGTTACAAATATTTCTCAACAGGTTGCTTCATCTTCTGAGGAATTAACAGCTACAAGTCACCAATCGTCTACGGCAGCAGATGAAGTTGCTAGAACGATTGAGGAGATAGCACTAAGTGCAAATGAACAAGCTAAAGACACTGAAGGTGGCGTGTCTAAAACAGTGGAATTAAGCTCAATTATAGAAGAAGATCTAGAAGATATGGCACAAATAACAAATGCAACGAACGAGTTGACAGAGCTTAAGGACGATGGCGTAGAAAATATTAAGTTATTAATTAATAAAACCAAAGATAGTGATAGAGCAATAAAAGCCATTTATCAATCTACTATTGATACAAATCAGAGCGCTGAAAAAATAAATGAAGCAAGTCGATTAATTGAAAGTATAGCAGAACAAACAAACTTATTAGCACTAAACGCAGCAATTGAAGCGGCCAGGGCCGGAGAAGCAGGCAAAGGATTTGCAGTAGTGGCAGAGGAAATAAGAACACTAGCAGAACAATCAACTCGTTCAGTAAAGGATATTGACAATATGTTAAAAGTGTTACAAAGAAATTCACAAAATTCTGTTAAAACAATGCAAGAGGTTTTAACAATTATAGAAGAGCAAGTAAGTAGTGTTGATGTAACAGAAAAGAAATTTGAGGGCATTTCTATGCAAATAGAAAATGTTAAAGATACTGTTAGTAAATCAGTTAGTTCAGTAGAGGCTATGGATAAAATGAAAAATGAATTGGCTAATGTTATGCAAAATTTAGCCGCAGTTGCGGAAGAAAATGCAGCAGGAACGCAGGAAGCTTCTGCATCTGTTGAAGAACAGACCGCATCAATGGGTGAAATCGCTAGTGCAAGTGAAGCGTTAGCACAATTAGCAGAAGACATGCAACAAAGCATTTCAAAGTTTAAGTATTAATATTAGAGGCTATATAAATTAAGTTTGAAGAATAGATTATACATTTATTAAGCCACTTCTTTGAAAAAATTTAGTTGTGAATTTGCTAAACTATAAAAAATCTCCATGTTTAATAGACATGGAGATTTTTGTCACTATTGTATGAGTAAATAAAATATGATATACTAACCCACAAAGTGACAAGACACATGTAAACACATTTTGAAAGGATAGTGTTTTATGAATAATAACAAAATTATTAATGAAATAAAAAAACTAAAAGAGAAGAAAAACGCAATTATACTTGCTCATAATTATCAGATTCCAGAAATACAACAAATCGCAGATATTGTAGGGGACTCATTAAAACTAAGTCAGGAAGCTGCTAAAGCAAAGGAAGAAATAATCATATTAAGTGGTGTTCATTTTATGGCAGAAAGTGCAAAAATATTGGCACCAGATAAAAAGATTTTATTACCAGTGAAGGATGCAGGCTGTCCTATGGCAGAAATGGTTGAGGTAGAACAGTTAAAGGCGTTCAAAAAGAATAATCCTAACATACCAATTGTCTGTTATGTCAATACATCTGCGGAAGTAAAGGCAGAGTGTGATATATGTTGTACTTCATCTAACGCTGTAAATATTATAAAAAATATACCATCAGATAAAATCTTATTTGTACCGGATCAAAATTTAGGACAATATATAGCAAAGCAAGTACCAGAAAAACAAATAATACTTTGGGAAGGTTATTGTATTGTTCATCATAGAGTTAAAGCAACCGAAACAAAGATGATAAGAGAGTGCTATCCTGAGGCAAAGTTTTTAATTCATCCTGAGTGTCAACCAGAAATACAAGACGAAGCAGACTTCATCGGGAGCACCTCACAAATTATTAATTATGCAAATAGTTCTCAAGCGGACACTTTCGTAATTGGAACAGAAATAGGTGTGCTTCATATGCTCCAAGAACAAAACCCAGATAAAAGGTTCTTTTCACTATCTCCGGGGCTAATATGTGCCAATATGAAAAAAACAACCCTTGAAGACATTAGAAATGCTTTAGTAAACGAGGAAAATGAAATAACCCTTAGCAAAGAATTGAGGGTAAAAGCCCATGATGCTTTAAAAAGAATGTTAGAACTGAGTTGAAAATGATGGATAAAATCTTAAATAAAATAAACTTTAATACAATAGAAAAGATATTTTGTGATGTAGTTATTTTAGGGTCAGGGATAGCCGGAATATACACTGCTCTTAATATTGGGGGTGATAAAAAGGTTAAAGTGTTAACTAAATCAAGAAAAGAAGAAAATAACACTTATTTAGCTCAAGGAGGGATAGCTGGTTCCTTTAACCCCAAAATACATTTCAGTGATACTTTGATGGCTGGATCAAAATATAATAATAAGTCAGCCTTAAAGGTGCTAGTAGAAGCGTCATTAGAAAATATCCAAAGTTTAATGGAGTTTGGTGTACCCTTCGACCGTGATGAAATAGGTGATTTAAAACTAACAAGAGAAGGTGGCCATACACATAGGTCGGTTCTTCATGTTAAAGATACAACGGGAAAGGCGATTTTACAAACCCTTTTAGAAGTAACTACTAAAAGACAAAATATAGAGGTGCAAGAAGAAGTTTTTGCTTTAGAATTACTAGTAGATAACAAAGAACTAAAAGGTGTATTAGCTATTGATAGAGAGGATCAGTTTAAAATATATTACTGCAATGCGCTTGTCATGGCTACTGGGGGTATAGGTCATATTTTTGGTAACACAACAAATTGTGACGGATCAAAGGCTGATGGTATAGCTATGGCACACAGAGCTGGAGCCAAGTTAAAGGATATGGAATTTATTCAGTTTCATCCCACTGCGCTATACAGCAAAGACCGGCATCAAAAATTTCTAATTTCGGAAGCTTTAAGAGGAGAAGGTGCTATTTTAAAAAATATTCATGGTGTCCCCTTTATGAAGAAGTACAGTCCAATGTTAGAGTTAGCCCCTAGAGATGTTGTTGCAAGAAGTATATATAATGAAATGACAGAGACAAATTGTCCATATGTATATTTAGATATAACCCACAAGGATTCAGATTATATAAAAAGTAGATTTCCTATGATTTTTGAAACCTGTATGAAAATAGGTTTAGATATAACGAAAGAAATGATGCCAGTTGCACCAGCGGAACACTATATTATGGGAGGTATAAGGACAAATATTAACGGGGAGACAACCATTAAAAGATTATATGCTTGTGGCGAATGTGCTTGTACCGGAGTTCATGGTGCCAATAGATTAGCTAGTAATTCTCTTTTAGAAGGCATTGTATTTGGCAAAAGAGTTGCCCAGTCAGTTAATAAAAATGCTCAAATAAGTCCTCAGAATGAGTATATTCCCGAGCATATTTCAATGCACTCAAATATAGAAAATACAACAACTACGGCAATAAAAACAAACTACTTTTTAATTCAAAAAAGAATGAAATCTATAATGAATCAAAACTTATCAGTTATCAGAACAGAAAAAGCATTAGCAAAAGCTTTGACTGAAATTGTTGAACTAAAAAAAGAAGTGATACCCTTAAATCTAGACACGATAAAAGAATATGTGGAAACATTAAACATGTTGACTGTTGCTGAAACAATTATAATTGGCGCTATCAAAAGGAAAGAGAGTTTAGGAGCCCACTATAGAATAGCATCTCATTTAAATAATTCAACAGCTTCGGCATAGCAGTGCAATTCAATTTAAAAATAGAAAAGGGGCAAGGCTATGTATAATCCTTTAGTAACAGAAGATATTATCAAACTTACTTTAAAAGAAGATATTAATTTTCAAGATATAACAACAGATACATTAATTGATCCAAAAGACCAATCATGTGCAAAAATCATTGCTAAAGAGGTAGGGGTTTTTGCAGGTGGTTTCATATTAGAACAAGTATATTCAATAATAGATAATAGTATAGAAGTTGAAATTCATAAAAATGATGGAGAACGAATTGATAAAGGAGACAAGGTAGCAACGATAAAAGGATGCACTAAAAACATATTAAAAGGTGAACGTACAGCACTGAACTTTATGCAACGTATGTCTGGTATAGCAACCAAATCTGGAGAGTATGCAGTCTTAGTTAAAGATTTACCGGTCAAAATTGTAGATACAAGAAAAACAGCGCCCACTTTAAGAGTTTTTGATAAATATGCAGTTAAGGTAGGTGGATGTTTCAATCATAGATTTAACCTGTCCGACGGAGTTTTAATAAAAGACAATCATATTGCAGCGGTTGGTTCTATAAAAGAAGCGATTCATCGTAGTAGAAAGGCATTATCTCATACCGTAAAAATAGAAGTTGAAGTACAGAATCTACAGCAATTTGAGGAAGCAATAGAGGCTAAGGTAGATATTATTATGCTGGATAATATGTCCGTAGATATGATGAAACAAGCTGTAAAGATAAACAAAGGTAGAGCTATTTTGGAGGCTTCAGGAAATATCAGCTTAAATAATGTTAGAGAAGTAGCAAGTACAGGGGTAGATATTATATCAGTAGGCGAGTTAACACACAGTGTTAAAGCTTTAGACTTGAGTATGTTGATAGACAAATAAAGAGAATGCGTAAAGAAATAACCTTTCGGGGTTATTTTTTTTAGGATATATATTAATAATTGGCTGATTTTATTTAGTTTGTGGTAAATTAAAAAATGAAGGGTCCGTAAAATTATAAGAAGGAACGTTTACAAAAAACAATAGATTAATACAAAAAATTACAAAGCAATACAATTAAATATCTAATTCTACAAATGAGAGGATTAATTTAATTAAATCATGTATAATGTGATTAAGTAAAAGTTGCATTAAAACACAACTTTTATTAAAGCATTATTTATGTCGGAAGAAATTATAAATGACATTAGGAAAGTATATAAAAATGACAAGAAAAGGAACTTGACGCAAAGAGAACTAGCACATAAAATCGGGGTGAGTATCCTTATATAAGTAACATAGAGAAGGACATAGAAATTCCTAGTAACGAAGTATTACAAAAGCTAGCAAAATTACTAGGAATAGAAGAGGTGGAGATATTTTTAAAAGTTAATAATCGCCACCTTACATAAAACATTACCTACTACAAAATACAGCTTTGTTAGAAGTATTTAAGGCTGTTGAGCATGATAATATGCTAAAGTTCTTATTTGAACATTTACAGGAGATTATACAAGAAAAAGAAAAGCTTATTGGTATTTTTTTAATAAAATGCATATTAGATGTTATTAATTGATCCTGACACTTCTGAAAGAATAAATGCAAATGATTCTACAATTCATTTTTATAAATACTCTTTGAAGCAGTTTAAGAATATGAGAATAATTGATATTAATACACTACCAAAAGAACAAGTATTTACAGAAGTAAATAATGCCAAATATAGAAGAGAAGTTATTTTGAATTTAGCATAAATTAGCCTCAAACAATATTATAGATGTTAAAGTAAGAAGTGTGCCTGTTATTATTGGGACCAAGTTATACTTAAATTCATTTATAAATTAACAAAAAACTATGTTACATAAAATTTACAAGTACTAGATGGTTTGAATAGATATTTCATAGATAAGAAGAAAGTTAAATTAATCTATTTATTAAGGGGCGATTTAAAATGAAAAGCAGAAGTGTCAAAAGGATTAAAAGTTTAAGAAAGATTGGATTGGGAATTCAATTTAAGTTAACAGTCTTTATTATTATTGCATTTGCAGCTATCAATACGGGCAATGCGACTATTCTTCATTACGCTGGACAATTCATGGATAACCCAGTACTTGTAAACATATTCTCAACAATTATTTCTATTCTCTTGGCTGGATGTGTTGCTTACATCATGATAAAAATATTTATCAAAAAACCCCTAAATGATTTAACAGAATTAGGACAGAAGATAGGAAATAATAATTTAACTGAAAAAATACAAAATAAAAGAAAAGACGAATTTGGTCAACTATCAGATATTTTTAATCATACAGTTGATAATTTAAGAATTTTAATTGGACAAATCCAAGATGCTACTCAAACTATTACTTCTACTTCACAACAGATTGTCGAGAACTCTACAGAATTAGATCTTTCGAGCGAAGCGATATCAAAAAACACTCAGGAGCTTGCAAATGGAGCTAATGAACAAAGCCAAGGGGTCGCAGATATAGGGCGCGCTATTGAAGATTTAGTTGAAAGCATTCAAGTTATTGATGAAAAATTAAAATTATTAGATAAATCAACAGATGTTGTTATGGAAAAAGCTGAATTAGGTAATTCAGCAGTAAATGAAAATATCACTACCATGAAAGAAATTGCGGATTATACTCGAGATTTAAATAATAATATACAAACACTACAATCAGATTCTCACAAAATAACTCAGATACTTGAGTTGATTAATAGCATTGCAGAGCAAACGAATTTATTAGCACTTAATGCTGCTATTGAGTCAGCTCGAGCAGGAGAAGCTGGAAAAGGGTTTGCTGTAGTTGCACAAGAAATACGAAAATTGGCTGAAAATTCTCAAGAGGCAACTAAAGATATTACAGAATTAATAGATAATACCAATGTAAATATGAAAAAAGCAGTTATGTTTATGAATGAAGCGGACAAGCAGGTAGAAAAGGGAATAAGTATGTCTTATAGAACGAAAGATGCTTTTTCTAATATTATTAAAGGAAATGAACAAAGTAATGTTCAGGTAAAAGAGCTTAATCATTTATCAAGTGAGTTATCTAGTATCAGTCAAGAAATAAGTGCTAACATACAGCAAATTTCTGCTGTTGTCGAAGAATCAGCAGCGGTTACTGAAGAAGTAGCAAGTAGTACAGAACAGCAGAGGAGTGGATTTAAGGAAATGAGAAGTTTAATCCAAGAATTATCTGCTGTAGGCAAGGGACTAACTGGGTTAGTTGCACAGTTTAAAACACAATAAAAATATAAAAAATAATCCTTGAATTTAAACAGGGATTATTTTTTATGTTTATACTTAAGAGATATCAATTCTAATAAAAGAATCACTTACATAGTTTAGGTTGAGGACTTATGAAAGTTTGCAATTAAAATATAGTGAAAATTTAAAAGGTAATTGGCGAATTATGTAGAATATTATGTAGAATATAGTAAAAGAACTATATTTCTATTACAAAAAACGATAAGGAGAGGATAAGTGTGCAACAAAATCCATTGAAAGAAATGTTTAATCAATCAAAAGAGGAGTTTATAAAAACCGGTGTTGGTGTTATATTACTATTTTTGGCAAAGATAATTATTGAAAGCTTGCCAATGATTCAGAATATTACTAGCCCTTTATCAGTTGAAATAGCAGATATAATAACAGCTGTAATACTAGTAATGACTGCAATTATCATTTATAACTTAGGTAAAAATATTTCTGATAAAGTTGGTTTAAGTAACATTAATATTCACGGAAAATTAATTAAAGGGATTAGCATGTTTATATCAGCGTTAATTTTATATTATGCGTTTGAAGATATTCTACCTGTATATTTGGCAAAAGCGAATATAGAATGGATTTATTCATATGGATTTTTAGCTTTATTCCTATGGATTATAGGTACAATTCTTTTTAGAGTATATAACGAATTTGATCAGCTGTTACTTGTGTTTAAAACAGTAAATATACCATCAACTAATCAGACTAAAAAAAATAAAGATAATGATTTGTCAGAAGAAAAAGGTATAAAGTGCAACAAGTGTCAAACCATGAATGCAGAAGATGATCAATTTTGTATAAATTGTGGAGAGAAGTTAAATACATCAGCATCTGAAGAAGTAGCAGATCAAGAACAGCCACAGAACAAGTAGAAAATAAATGTAGTAAATGTGGCACAGAGGTAGAAGAAGATAGTGAGTTCTGCTCAAGCTGTGGAACAAAGGTTGTTAAAATATAAAACAAAGGAGCTAATGCAATGTTTTGTTCACAATGCGGAAACCAATTAAAACCAAGTGCAAGTTTTTGTACAAAGTGTGGAAATCAAATAAAAGCAAAGAAAACCACTAAAACGAGTATAGGCAATATTAATTTAAATAAAAAAGTGGTTATGGGAATTGTGGCTGCCCTAATACTGTCTCTTGTACTGATCGTTGTATCGGGAAACAGAAACACCCCTGAAAGTGCAGTAAACAACCTTTTTAGAGCAATTGAAAGAGGTAATGCAAGCCAGGTTATGAACCTGATGGCACCATCTGAACTAGAAGCAAGACTAGAATGGTTTGGATCAAGGAAAGAGTTTGAAAATATGCTCTCTGAAGAACTGGGTTATCTCTCAGAAGAATTGGAAGAAGAACTTGGCAGAGGTTGGTCAAGTAATATAGAAATAGAAACCATTAGCGAGAGTGAAGAAAGGGCAACCGTTGAATTAACATTTACAAATCGTGATGGGCATACAGGATCAAATCAGTTTCATGTAAGAAAAGTGGATGGGAAATGGATCGCTGACCTAGAAAGTATATTTTGGGGATTCGGATGGTAAATATAATGCAGATAAGATAAAGAGATATATTAAGACTTAGACTATAACAAGTGGTCTAGGTCTTAATTTCTTAAATTTCTTAGGAGTGAGAATAGCTAATGACATGTAAGCAGTGTAACCAGTTACTAAAAGAGGATGATAAGTTTTGTAAAAAGTGTGGAACAAAAGTTACTAGAGAAGTTGATAACAATGAAAATGCAATCGGAGAAAATAATATTACAAAAGCTAGTGTAAATCGTGATGATAACAACACTAAAATATTTAAGACAAATAACAAGAAAAAAGTAGCAATTATCTCAAGTATTACGGCAGTTGTAATTGTTACAGCAATGTTTTTCTCGATTCGGTATTATAGAAATGATAAATACTATGCTGGGTTAATAGAAGAAGCAAGTACGTTTATGACTAATGCTCAGTATCAAGAGGCAATAGATTTATATAAAAATTACTTAGACTATAAAGAAGATCCAGAGGTAGTAGAAAAGTTAAGTCAAGCGAAAGAGCTAGAAGCTGAGCGTGTAGCATCAGAGCAATATACTTTTAATATAACTGAGGCAAACCAGCTAGTGGAGAGCGGACAATACATAGATGCGATTAGGTTATATGAACAAGCACTTGATTATAAATACGATGATAGCATCAATAACAAAATAATAGAAGCACAAATGTTACAGGAAATAAGTGAAACGTATAATATAATTATAAGGTATATGCAAAAGGGAAATTTTGAGGAAGCAATTTCATTAATTAATCAAATTGTAACGATCACTAAAGGTAATGATATAAGTAATAACTTTAAAAATGTTTTAGATGAGAATTTTATTAATCAATCTTTAGAGTTAGTAGACAATTATTTAGAGGTAGAGGATTATAGTGGTGTGCTAAATGTTCTTGAAGTTATACTAACTGTAGACCCTTATGAAAGTAGAGCAGTCGATTTAATTAGTGAACTTGACCTTATGTCATTAGAATTAGGTGAGCAAATGTCATTAGATCAAGAAGCTCAGCGTGAAATTAATATTTTTCTTAGTAATTTTACAGAAGTATTCTTTCCCGATTATATTGAGACACCTTTAACAGAGAACTTAATTAATTTTGCAGTAAGACATCAGCATATTAACAATTCAAATGCTATAAAATCTAGTAGTGAAAGCGATGGTAGTTTACATAAAGATCGAGTGGCATGGAGTGTAGATAGATTTTTTGGTTTAAATGTTTCCCATCAAAGAACTGATCAGTATGATTTTGATGGTACATATTATAAAGTATTATTTGCAAATGGAGAACCACTTCCGATGGCTGTTGTTCAAGAAATGTATGACAATGGCGATAATACATATACAGTTTATTTTAATGAAGTTTTTTCACACGATTTGTTGGATTATAGAGTGACACCAGCAGACTTAGAAAAAGCTTTAGAACAAAATCCTGAACGAATTTGGATGGGTGACGCTAAAAAAGCTGTAGTAACTAGACATTACTTTAATGGTGAGAACGCTTATAAGCTATTAGCGTATACAACTCTATAAAGAACTAAAAAGCAGCTTCTAACCTTAGTTAGGCGCTGCTTTTTTAAAAAAATTAAAAATATGCTAGGAGACTTATTAGAATACCAAGAGGAAGTGGTAGAGGAAGATGTTGAACATTAAATTATAAATTCTAATCAACCCGCTTTCTACATACACTTAATATGATAGAGATAAGTGAAAAACCTTATTCCTGGGGGTTTTATGTATGATTGTAGGGGCAAAAACTAAAGTTATCTTGGTAATGTGTATAGTATTTATATGTACTTTTTTAGTATTACAAAAAACCACTCAGCTCACCCTAAGCAGACATTTTAACTTTGAAAGCAATCGGTTCGGAGAGTATTACTACGAATACAAAGAATGGGAAAATCAGATGATTACTGAAAATCCTGAATATGAAGATGTAAAAATAATTGTAGATATAGCTGTAAACAAGTTATATTTATTAAATGGTAATGAACTTCTTAAATCTTATCCAGTAGCGTCGGGAAAACTGAAGACCCCATCACCAATAGGCTCCTGGAAGATAGTGAGCAAATCAAAATGGGGTGGGGGTTTTGGTACACGGTGGATGGGTTTAAATGTACCCTGGGGCAAATTTGGTATACATGGTACAAATAGACCAACCTCAATTGGTCAAAACGCTTCTGCTGGGTGCATACGTATGAATAATAATGATGTTGAAGACTTGTATAAATACGTTAAACACGGTACACCTGTAGCAATTATTCATGGTTTTCAAGGACCCTTTGGTTATGGTTTAAGAGAAATAAAACCAGGGGATATTGGTGCGGATGTAATGGAGATTCAAAGAAGATTAAAAGCCTGGGGTTACTACGAACTTGATCATTTAGATGGTAAATATGGTCCTCATATGGAGCAGGCTTTATATAAGTTTCAAAGTGACAATGAAATTCCCCAAAATCCACGTATTGATTGGCAGACCTATCAAGCCCTCGGGGTTATAATTATGGATTAAAAATAATTATTTATTTAAGAATAATTAACTGGGTATATATAATAAAAGTTTATATTATATGGATAAGGGGGACTGGGTATGGCATTAGATAAAATAATGGTAAAACAAACGATTACGGTTAAACCAAATGACACCATTGCAAGAGCCTTAGAAGTAATGATGAAAAAAGGGGTAAATGGCACACCGGTTGTTGATGAAAACAATGTATTACAGGGAATGATTGTTAAAGCAGATATTTATAGATTTTTAATTGATCCAGGACATTATGATAGCTGTCCAGTGGAGTGGGTTATGACAAAGGAAGTTGTTACAGCAAAAGAAAGTGAAAATATTTCAGAAGTAGGAAAGCGGTTGAGAGAAAACGATATAATTGCCATTCCGATTATAGGTGATCAGAACCAAGTAAAAGGGATCGTTACCATAGAAGATATTTTAGATTATTTCATGGATCGAAACCAATGATTTACACAGTTAAAGTTTAAGACATAAGAAGGTAATAGACAACTAAGGACAATGGTATGATAAATACCTTTATGATCTGATACTTCCAAAGTATATAGTCTAATGAATGAAAATTAGATTTTATATTTGGAAGTATTTTTTATGTCTAGATAAGAGGTGTGAATTCTAATATATAAAGCAGCTGCATAGTTTTGGTTAATAATGTATAAACATTAACAAATAAGATATAGTTGTATAATTTAAATAAGAGGAAAATGACGAACTATGTAGAATGTAGTATAAGAACTATATTTTTATTAATAAAAAACAATAAGGAGAGGATAAGTTGTGCAACAAAATCCAGTAAAAGAAATGTTTATTCAATCAAAAGAGGAGTTTATAAAAACAGGCATTGGTATTATATTACTTTTTTTAGCAAAGATAATTATTGAAAGTTTGCCAATGATCCAAAATATTACTAGTCCTCTATCAGTTGAAATTGTAGATATTATAACAGCTGTAATATTAGTGATGAGTGCAATTATCATTTACAACTTAGGCAAAAATGTTTCTGATAAAGTCGCTTTAAGTAATATTAATATCCATGGAAAATTAATAAAAGGCATTAGCATGTTTGTATCAGCGTTTATTCTATACTATGCCTTTGAAGATATTCTACCTGTATACTTAGCAAAAGCCGATGTAGAATGGATTTACTCCTATGGATTCTTAGCTTTATTCCTATGGATTATAGGTACAATTCTTTTTAGAGTGTATAACGAGTTTGATCAGCTATTGCTTGTGTTTAAATCAGTAAATATACCTTCAACTATTCAGACTAAAACAAATCAAGATAATAATATATCAGAGGCAAAAGGCTTAAAGTGTAACAAATGTCAAACCATGAATGCAGAAGATGATCAATTTTGTATGAATTGTGGAGAGAAATTAAATGCATCAGCATCTGAAGAAGCAGTAGCTCAAGAGGAGTCACAGGAACAAGTCGAAAATAGATGTAGCGAATGTGGCGCAGAGGTAGAAGAAGATAGTGAGTTCTGCTCAAGCTGTGGAACAAAGGTTGTTAAAATATAAAACAAAGGAGCTAATGCAATGTTTTGTTCACAATGTGGAAACCAATTAAAACCTAGTGCAAGTTTTTGTACAAAGTGTGGAAAACAAATAAAAGCGAAGGAAACTACTAAAACGAGTATAGGTAAGATTAATTTAAATAAAAAAGTGGTCATGGGAATTGTAGCGGCGGTACTATTATCTCTTGTATTGGTAGTTGTATCCGGGAATAGGAATACCCCTGAAAGTACCGTAAAAGATCTTTTTACAGCAATTGAAAGAGGCAGCGCCAATCAAGTAATGAATCTGATGGCACCAGCTGAATTAGAACAGACGCTAGAATGGTTTGGATCTAGAAAAGAGTTTGAGAATTTATTATCTAATCAACTTGAGTACCTATCAGATGAGATGGAACATGCATTTGGAAGAGGTTGGTCAAAGAATATTAAAATAGAAACCGTTAGTGAAACCGAGGATAGAGCTACCGTTGAAGTTACAATGAAATCCCCAGATGGTGACACAAATTCAGATTATATTTATCTAAGGAAAGTAGATGGCAAATGGATACCGGACTTAGACAACTTTTGGTGGTAGAATACAAGAGACAAATAAGCTAAATAGATAAAATTAAGACTTAGATGATAACAATTAGGAAGTTATAATCTAAGTCTTAACTCTTAAATATAGAGGAGTGAGCATAGTCAATGAAATGTAGACAGTGTAATCAGGTGCTAAAAGAGGATGATAAGTTTTGTAAAAAGTGTGGCACAAAAGTTAAATCAGAATTTAATAACATTGAAGAAACAGATAGAGAAGATAATAAAAAAGAAAACATAAAAAACAATGAGGATATTAAAAATAAAGTGGTTAAGGAAACTAAAGTATTAAAAACAAATAATAAGAAAAAAGTTGCAATTGTAACAGGTATAACTGCAGTGATACTCGTTATAATAATGTTCTTCTCAATTCGTTATTATCAAAATGAGAAGTATTACGCGGGACTACTAGAAGAGGCAAATGCTTTTATGACTAAAGCACAGTATGAAGAGGCAATAGACATATATAAAACATATCTACAGGACAGATCTGATGAAAGTGTTTCAGACAAACTTAAAGAGGCAGAAATAAATAGTTTAGTACGATTAGGGGATCAACGAGTAGAAGAAGGAAAATACGCTGAAGCCCTAGTAAAATATGAAGAAGCATTAGAAAAGGCCTATGATGAGACGGTTGAAAATAAAAAACAGTCCTTACAAACCTTACAGCTTATAGAGAATACCTTTGAATATGAACTTACGCATATTCAGTTAGGAAATTATAATAAGCCCTATTTACTAAAGGAGGAAATTGAGTTTATAGTTAACAACCATCCCGTAGATGAGCATTTAAAGAATATCATACAAGATGGCTATATTAATCAATTTTTAGATTTAGTTCAAGAATACATTGACGCTAACCAGTATATACCTGCATTACATATCCTTGATATTGTTTTACATATTGACGTAAATAATAACAAAGCAAAGGATTTATTAAATACACTAAATACAATGCCATATTATTCTGAAGAACGGCTGGAGGCTGCTTTATATAGAAATCCTTATCGGGATAGAGATGTCATTAAGTACGATGACTTAATGCACAATACAAGCATAGATTTAAGAATGACGCCTCAAGAGATATTGGATTTATATGGTGACCCGAATAGTATAGAATCTCTTGATGAGGAGGATGCAAAGATTTTCGATTATGATTTTGCAACTTTACATATTCATACGTTCTATGATGTAAATATGAATGCCACACAGCAACTTAGCTCCGTAAATATTCTAGACTCTAAATTAAAAGGACCTAGGGAAGTTATGCTTGGAGATTCATTATATAGTGTAATTGATAAATTTCCTATGGCAAGCTTTAGTAATTATTATGGGGATCACGTTATCAGTTGGGGTAGAGAAACAGGGAATGCTAAAATGGGAAACTTATATTTAGATAACAATAACAAAGTAGAGGAACTAATCTATGTTGAAGAACATGGTTATGATGTAGTAAGATTTAAAATAGAGGATGGTATCGTTTCTGGTATTCATTATTTTACTATAGTACACTAAGATCAATACTTAGACGTAAAAACAATTAAAGAATATTATTACCATAGAAGATAGTTTAGATTACCTTATGAATCGAAACGAATGATTAGATAAAAATAATAACTATTATTTGGGCCTGTTATTTGTCTTAATACAATAACAGGCTTTTTTGTTCCCTTTTTTATAGATGGTACAAACATTTTTTTAAAAAATTCCTCATAGTTTGATATATAGCAGTAACTATAAAGAGGGAGATGATTATCATGAGTGGTATAGTTGGATGGGTTAATTTTAATGAATCTTTAGAGGGTAAAAAAGAAATCATTCAGAATATGTCTAATAAGTTAATAAACAGAGGACCAGATAGTGAGGGTATCTTTTCAGAAAAGCATATTTTATTAGGACATAGACGTTTAATTGTTGTAGACCCAGAAGGTGGAATACAACCGATGACAAGGAAGCAAGGAGATAGACAATATACCATTGTTTACAATGGAGAACTATATAATACAGAGGATATAAGAAAAAGGTTAGTGCAGGAAGGATTTTCATTTAAGTCTTACTCTGATACAGAGGTGATTTTAGTTGCTTACATAGCATGGGGTATTGATTGCGTACAACATCTAAATGGTATATTTACCTTTGCTATATGGGATGAAATGAAGCAACAATTGTTTTTAACAAGGGACCGTCTAGGTGTCAAACCTCTTTTCTATACAATCAAAGGTCAAAACTTTATTTTTGGTTCTGAAATTAAAGCATTACTAGAGCACCCCAATATTGAACCTCATTTAACAGAACAAGGATTAATAGAGATTTTTGCTTTAGGTCCTGGCAGGTCACCGGGAAGTGGGGTTTTCAAGAACATACGGGAGATTGAGCCAGGATATTGGTTAGTATACTCAAAAACTGGATTGAAGATTCAGCGATATTGGCAGCTTGAAAGTAAGGAACATAATGAAAACTTTCAAGAAACAACAGAAAAATTAAAAGAATTATTGGTAGATGCTGTTGAACAACAGCTAGTTTCAGACGTTCCAGTAGGTACATTTCTTTCTGGAGGGTTAGATTCAAGTGCAATATCAGCGATAGTAGCAAATAAACTTAAGGAAGATGGAAAAGGGCAGCTGAACACTTTTTCCGTTGATTATGTAGATAATCAAAAATATTTTAAATCAAGTAAGTTTCAGCCTGATGAAGACAAAAAATATATAGAGCTAGTGACGAAGGAAAAGGGTTTTAATCATAGAAACATCGTCTTACAAATTGATGAGTTGCTAGATACTCTGGATTATGCAGTAGAAGCTAGAGACTTGCCTGGTATGGCAGATATAGATTCGTCTTTGTATTTATTTTGCAGAGAAGTAAAAAAGCATGCAACCGTTGCTTTATCAGGAGAGTGTGCAGACGAAATTTTTGGTGGATACGTATGGTTTAGAAATCCCGAGATGTTAATGAGTTATAGTTTTCCTTGGTCTCAGGCTTCTAAAGAACGAAGAAGTATTTTGTCTAAAGCGTATAATTATCTGCCAATTGAAGACTATGTTTTAACTAAATACGAAGAGACAATAAAAGAGGTGCCGAAACTTGATGGTGAAGACTTTCAACAACATAGAATGAGAGAAATGTTTTATCTAAATTTAAAGTGGTTTATGATGGGACTGTTAAATAGAAAAGATAGAATGAGTATGGCAAGTGGACTTGAAGTAAGAGTACCTTTTGCGGATCATCGTATTGTAGAGTATGTATGGAATATACCGTGGGAAATGAAAAACTTCAATGGCCAAGAAAAAGGAGTTTTAAGAAAAGCCTTAGAAGATATTTTACCAAAAGAAGTTATAAAAAGAAAAAAGAGCCCATATCCGAAAACATACAATCCTCTATATACAGAATTAGTTCAAAAAAAGATGAGGGCAATTTTAGCCGATAAAAATGCACCAATTTTACAAGTACTAGATTTAAAGGCAGTTAATGAAATTGTTGAAAGTGGAGGTAAATCCTTTTCAAAACCTTGGTATGGTCAACTGATGGCTGGGCCCCAATTAATAGCCTACTTGATACAAATGAATCATTGGATGAAAATCTATAATGTAAAATTAGTGTAAGAGATATAGTATTTTCCTATGTGTAAAATTGTTTTAATAGTGCTTAGCAACAATTTTTATTAGATGAATAGGAAATACTATTTAATGGTGGCTGTTTGCAATAGAAATGGTTGAAATTACTAATTAATTATAGTATAATTAATTAACAAATATAAATAAAAAGTAGGCGATGGAGTACCGCCTTTAACCACTAATCCTAGGATTAGTTAATGACTCCTACAAGACCTTAGGACTTGTGGGAGTTTTTTTAAATTTTTGATTCATATTTACGCTGAATTAACGAAAAATATAGTTATATAAAATGAATACAAGAATGGATACATCTTTTATGCTTGGCCGGAGGATTATATATTATCAGAAGCTAAATTTTACTGAATAATTTCCTCACTTATTAAATTTAGAAGTAATAATAGAATATTTTTATAGAAATGTATCAACTACATAGTTGGTAATGACTATGACATTATTATACTAGGAGTGATGAATATGGCATTGAGCTTAGCGGTGGTTATTATTTTAGGACTGATCTTTAATAAACTATTCATTAAGATGAAACTTCCTGGATTACTAGGGATGCTGGTATTAGGGGTTATTTTAGGGCCCTATGGGATTAATATCCTAAGTGAAGATTTATTAAATATTTCCGGGGATTTAAGAAAAATTGCATTAATAATCATTTTATTAAGGGCAGGGTTTGGCATAAAACGAGAAACATTAAACAAGGTTGGGCCAACTGCCTTTAAAATTAGTTTAATTCCTGTGGTATTAGAGGGCTTCGCAATTTTGTTTCTTAGTAGATATATTTTAGATATATCTTTTATAGAGGCAGGCATACTAGGCTTTATTATAGCCGCCGTTTCACCTGCGGTGATTGTTCCTCAAATGTTAAACTTAATTGAACGAAAAAAAGGGGAAGCAAAAGGCATACCTACAATTATATTGGCAGGAGCATCTATTGATGATGTTGTTGCAATAACAATTTTCACAGCATTTTTAGGGTTATATGGCGCAGAACAGATTAATATATTGACGCAGTTTATAAGCATTCCAATATCTATTGTATTAGGGATCCTATTGGGTATTGTTCTTGCTTTAGTTATGCTATTTATATTCAAACGGGTTGAAATGCGAGCAACTAAAAAAACATTGGTTGTATTGGGTGCCGCCATTTTATTAACTTCTTTAGAAGATGCAGTAGGAAACATTATTCCTATAGCTAGCTTGCTCGGTGTGATGACCATTGGATTTATTATATTAGAAAAGGCGCCGGATATGTCTGAAAAACTATCTAACAAGTTTAATAAAATTTGGGTATTTGCAGAAATCCTCTTATTTGTTCTAGTGGGTGCAAAAGTAAATATTTATGTTGCTACAGATGCTGGTTTTGTAGGGTTAATAATTATAATAATAGGATTATCTGCTAGGAGTTTAGGGGTATATATATCCTTAATAGGAACAGACTTAAACATTAAGGAAAAGGTATTTTGCATGATATCCTTCGTACCAAAGGCCACAGTCCAGGCAGCTATTGGCGCAGTACCCTTAGCAGCAGGGGTACCGGCTGGAGAACTAATTTTAGCATTGGCTGTTTTATCTATTGTAATTACTGCACCATTAGGAGCAATTGGAATACAAGCAACAGCGGAAAAATTTCTTGAGTGAAAGAAAAGTTTTGGAGGTTTGGTTTATGGATAAAAAAGACTTAAGGTTAAAAGATATGGCGAAAATGGTGGATGATTATATTGGACAGTTTGAAGAAGGGTATTTTAGCCCATTAGCGCTTTTAGCTTCTTTGTCTGAGGAAGTTGGGGAGCTTGCAAAGGAAGTGAATCATTACTATGGAGAAAAACCTAAAAGAAAAGACGAAGAAAAAAACACCGTAGATATGGAACTTTCTGACTGTCTATTTATTATATTATGTTTTGCCAATGCCTTAGACATAGATTTAGAGGAAGCCTTTTTGAAAATGATGGATAAATTTAATGAGCGGGACCATGATCGCTGGACTCGAAAAGAATAGAGGGTGTTGTATTACAGCAGAAATGCTGTAATACAAGTGAGCCTATATTTTAAAAGGTTAACAGGGGAACTGTATATTACAGCCAACAAAGTTTTTATATTTATGGAAGAAAATTGCCTTATGAAACAATATTTATAACAACGATGATTATACCAATGGTCCATGTATAAAAAGAAAAATAATATAACTTCTCTTTTTTAATGAAATTAATTAATGTTCTAATAGCAAAAACACCAGCTAAAAATGAAGCAATGATTCCAGCAAATAAAACACCGAAGGTTAAATTACCTAATCCAACGGTTAAAGCGTCTTTTGTTTCTAAAACCGTAGCGCCCAAGATAGCAGGAACAGAAATTAAAAAAGAAAATTTAGTGGCCATCTCCTTATTAAAGCCCCTTAATAAAGAACCTACAATAGTGGATCCTGATCTTGATATACCTGGGGTAATAGCAAAACCTTGAAATATGCCAACAAATATTGCGTCATACCAACGCATTTTTTTTATGTCTTTTTTTACTTTTCTATTTACATGAACTTTTTCAGCAAACCAAAGTAATGATCCTGTTATAATTAAAGAAAATCCTATAATTATCTGTGATGTATAAAAGCTTGCAAAGGTATCTTTAAATAAAAGTCCCATTAAACCTGTAGGAATGGTCGCTATAATGATGAAAAGACCAAGCTTACGATGTTCGTTGTTAAAATTAATGCCTTTGCCAGTAATAAACTCAAAAATAAGAATAACAAATTCTCTGCAAATTAAAAATAGATCTTTACTGTATACAAAAAATACGGAAACTAGGGTTCCAATATGTAAAATAACGGTTAAAAATAATATACGATCTTCAGGGACATTAAGCAGATGCTGGGTTACTGCTAAATGACCAGAACTACTAACAGGAAGAAACTCTGTTAAACCTTGTACAATTCCCAATATAATAGCTTTAAAAATATTCAAGTAAACACCTCCATAATATTAATTATTGCCCAAGCGCTATAACATATTTAAATAAACTTCGTATCTTCTTAATTATTTTACTATTTCCCTCATATTTATAAGTATTATAGGTTTTTAAAATAATGACTGCTATAGTCAAAATCCTAGGTAAGGGGGAAGGGTAATGATTAAACCAGATGTATTAAAGAAGGGGGATATAATCGGTATTGTTGCACCATCAAGTCCTGTTCCAATAGAGAAAGCATACATGGCGAAAAAAAATATTGAAAGAATGGGTTATAAAGTTAGACTTGGTGAAAGTTGTTGGGGGACTTACGGTTATCTTGCAGGAAAAGATGAACTTCGTGCACAGGATCTAATCAATATGTTTGCAGACCAAGAGGTTAAAGGAATTATTTGTTTAAGAGGTGGTTATGGCGCATCTAGAATATTAAATAAAATCGACTATGAGGTTATCAAAAAGAATCCAAAAGTCTTTGTAGGGTACAGTGACATTACCGTACTACATACGGCATTTAATCAAATTTGTAATTTGGTTACTTTTCATGGTCCCATGGCAGCCTCAAATATGAGTGATAACATTGATTATTTTACAATTAAATCTTTAGTTAAGGCAGTTACAATGACAAAGCCTTTAGGAGAAATTCATAATCCAAAAGGAGAGAAGATAAGCTGCTTAGTTAAGGGGGAAGCCACAGGAGAAATTGTAGGTGGAAATCTAGCCTTAGTTGCAGGGACTATTGGGACACCTTATGAAATAGATACTAAAGGAAAGCTATTACTTCTAGAAGAAGTTGAAGAAGAGCCTTATCGTGTAGATCGTCTACTTACACAACTAGCCCTTGCAGGTAAATTTGAAGATGCAACCGGCATTATACTTGCAGATTTCAAAGATTGTATACCAAAAGAGTATGAATCAAGCTTATCACTCATGGATGTGTTTAAAGATGTTGTTGTCCCCTATAACAAGCCAACAATATTTAACTTAAAGGCTGGACATTGTCCACAGAAGGTCACGATTCCCTTTGGGGTTAAAGCACGTCTTGTTGCTCATCAAACTAAATTAGTATTAGAAGAAGGAGCGACGAAAAATGGTTGATGTAGAAATTTTGTGGGAAGCAAAAAAAATAAGTAATTGGGTAAAAGAAGTAAGACGGGATTTTCATAAAAACCCAGAATTAGGGTTAGAAGAGTTTAGAACGCAAGAAAAAATTATATCCTATTTAGAAGAAATGCAAATTCCATATAGAACAATTGCAAATACAGGTTTAATGGGTATTATAAAAGGACATGGAGCAGGGAGGACCGTTGCATTAAGAGCAGATATGGATGCACTTCCTATAGAGGATAAAAAAAACGTTAGTTATCAGTCACGATTAAAGGGAAAAATGCATGCCTGTGGACATGACGCCCACTTGGCAATACTTTTAGGTGCTGCTAAAATACTTAAGAGTAAAGATATGTACCTAAAGGGTGATATAAAGCTATTGTTCCAACCAGCAGAAGAAACAGTGGGAGGAGCAAAACCCATGATAGAAGAAGGGGCTTTGGTAGATCCCCAGGTTGACGTTGTTTTGGGTTTACATGTGTCACCGGAGATAAATACAGGGTGCATAGCTGTAAAATACGGACAAATGAATGCCGCATCAGACACTTTAACCATAACTATTTATGGAAAAAGTGCCCACGGAGCACATCCAGACTTAGGGGCAGATGCAATAGTTATTGCAGGCCAAGTGTTATCTACCTTACAAACTGTAGTTAGCAGAGGGGCGGACCCAAGACGTTCCGCTGTGATAACAATTGGAAAAATTCTAGGTGGTGACCAAAACAACATAATAGCAAATAAAGTAGAAATGATAGGGACAATGCGAACACTAGATCAAAAGACTCGTGAAAGGTTAGTAAAACAAGTAAAGGAGATTGTTGAAAGTGTCCCTAAAGCCATGGGTGGAAAAGGAGAACTAATAAGAGAAGAAGGATATGCACCATTAGTAAATCACAATAATATTGTAAAATTAATTGAGAACAATGGTAGAAATCTATTAGGGGAGAATAAAGTTAGAGTAAATGAATTACCTAGCTATGGTGTAGAGGACTTTGGGTACTTTATAGAAAACACACCCGGTGCCTTTTTTCAACTTGGTTGTAGAAATGAAAAGAAAGGAATCATACATGATTTGCATAATGATTTGTTTGATATAGACGAAGACTGTTTAGCTACTGGAGTTGCCATGCAAATAGCTAATGTAATCTCGTTACTCAATAATTAGGTTTAGAGAAAATAGTAATTATTTACAATTGGTTTTGTGTATGATATAATTTTGCCCATCTAGTGACAAGGGGTGAATGTATGAATAAGCATAAGACAATAATTTTTGCATTAATAACAATAAATATTATTTTTCTTGTTTTAATAATTAATACAAATGTAAAGCTTGAAGCCGTAGAAAGCTCTAGAGAAAATCAAGTAGTAGATGCAACTGAAGAAACCACAGAAGATTCTTTGAAGAAAGAGTTAGAATGGTTAGAAGGACAAATGTATTTTCTAGAACAAGAAGTTAAACGGATAGAAGATTTAATAATTAGGATACCTGGCATTGATTTTAATTATGGTTCAATAGTAGGGTTAAAAGAAGAAGGAGAAGAAGTTATTGTTGAATTTGAGTCCAATGATAGAGAGGATATGACAATTTCCATTGATCAAGATACTCAAATTTTTATGATGAGTGAAAAAGGGTACGTTAAAGTGGACTTAGAGGAACTTATCAATAAGGTTAAAGTAGAGCAAGAAGAAAACTTTGTAGATGAATACACAATTATTAATATAAATGATAAGTGGACACATATATATCAAGGAAGGTATGGGCAAATATAGATTTGCCCATGCCTTTTTTTATACGTTAAGAAAAGGACAGATCGTTTATCATGACCCTAAAAGGGTAACTATATTGATATACAAATATACTGGAGGGAAAATAAATGATAAAGCGAATAGATCATGACAATATGGGAAAAAGCAATTTACAGTGGCTAGAAAGTATTTTTCACTTTTCTTTTGCTGAATATAAAAATCCTGAAAATATAAACTTTGGTGTTTTAAGGGTATTAAATGACGACTTAATTAAGCCAGGAACAGGCTTTGACACACATCCTCATAAAGATATGGAGATTATCTCATATGTAATCGATGGAGAACTTACCCATGGTGATAATATGGGAAATAAAAGAAAACTATCTAGGGGTCATGTACAATACATGAGCGCAGGTTCCGGGGTATATCATAGTGAGCATAATCTAGGTAAAGATACCCTGAGAATTTTACAAATGTGGATATATCCAGATCAACAGAATTTAAAGCCTACCTATGGAGACTATATGTTTAAATGGGATGAAAGAAAAAACAAATGGCTTCATATAGTATCAGCAAAAGATGGGAACGCGCCAATAAAAGTTAATCAAGATGTTAATATATATGTACTAGAGATTGAGAAGGGCGAGGCAATAAACTTTTCCATAGAAAAGGGAAGACAGCTCTATTTAGTTCAAATAGAGGGGACTTCAAAAATCAATAGCTTAGATATTAACCAAAGAGATGCTTTACAGGCAATAGAAGAAAATCTTAATATTATACCTAAAGAATTAAGTCATTTCATTGTCATAGAAATGAAAAAAGCGTAACGAATTATGATGCAATTCAATTTGAGTTTTAAATAAGATTTATTATCAACTGAATACTTTGTCAATTAGAGGATTTATACGTAAAGTATAGATCCTTACTTTTTTCATATAATTTACTATATGGAGTTATTATAAAAAAGGGGGAAAAACGTGATCGTATTGCTTGGCAAGAGAAAATTAGTGGTGATTGTGATTGTATTATTAATATGCTTAGGGTTTATAGGGTTAATATTTTTGACGAATAGAGGAAACGGGCAAGAAACTATAATGATGGGGACTCATATCTTAGAACAAGATTTAAGTATTTTTGACCAAGATACAACTGTTAATCAAACTAATAACAAAAATAAAAATAGAAGAAGCGTTAAAAGTGATGAGCAATATTTCAGACCATCTAAACGGCCTAGTATAAATCAGAACTTTAATAGTCATTTTTTTGACACTTACGCTGAAAAAAAGCCTTCTGATTTTGAAATCCCAACAGAATTACTTAAAACACCAGAGGAGACTATTGTAAATTATTTCAGTGTATTAAGAGAGGGAGAAAATTTAACAACAGAACAGAGCGGTGGTTGTGGTACTGTAGGGCAGTCAAAAATTCCTTATCCAGTTGCTTATAATTTCTTTACCAATGGTTATCAAAAAGAAGTGAGTTATGAAACATACTTAGGGTCATTTAAGGGTATAGGACATATTAATTTATTAAAAGTAAAAGAAGTGCCGTCGAAGAAACAAAATAAGTATTTTATTGAGTTTGAAACCATAGAGGGTTCATCAAAGGGAGGAACTTACTTTGGTTATTACTTTGGGTTTGTATATTTAGATAACCAAGGAAAAACATATAAAATAAGTGAAAAAGAATTGTATAGTCAAGACTTCTTATGTGCTGCATATCATGGTTGGGAGCATCATGCTGAAGCCTATGTTGATATAAAGTATGGTGGATGGTGTAATTTAATTGAAAAAAGATATGCAACAATTGAAGATGACTTTGTTAAAAAGGTTCCTTTTAAAGGGGTAGATGGCAATGACTATATGATTATGTTTTTTGAACTGACAAATGGTACGGATATAGAAATTGCTCAATACAAAAGAAATAATGAAGATAAGTGGATACAAGTTATGTTAAGCCCGGAAAAATGTTTAAGTACAGATTAGATTTTAAAAAGAGAGCATCATAAAGCATTAAATCATCTCATGACAAACAATATCAATTTACGACAGCTTATTTATGTTATAATGGTTCCAACATAATATCGGGAGGGCTAAAAGTGGGACTAAGATTAAGAAAGAGTATAAACATGGGAAAGGGAATGCGATTAAATTTAAGCAAACGAGGTGTTGGTGTTAGTGCAGGTGTAAAAGGATTTAGAGTTGGTGTTGGACCTAGAGGGATCAGAAAGACAACTTCAATACCAGGCACTGGAATTTCCCACGTTACGGAACATAAGCTAAGCACCAAATCACCCACCTCTTCAGCTAAATCAAATGTACAAAACAAAAGAACATATTATAAAAATCAAGATATAAAAGGGTACGGATGGTTCTGGGGAATGATACTAGGAGGTATTATATCTCTTGCTAATCCTCCAGCAGGTCTACCCTTAGTATTGGCAAGTGCCTTCATGTTTCTAAAAACAAGTAAAAAGCCAGAAGCGAAGTCAGCGTTAGCTTTTAATAAAGGAGTAAAGTCTCTTAACAATGGGAATTACGCAGATGCAATTCAATTTCTTGAACAGGCTGTTAATTATAATGAAAACAATTATGAAGCACATGATCTACTGGCTAAATTATACTTTGATAAAACAGCTAATTACAAAAAAGCGCTTTTTCATGCTAAAAAAATGTTATTAATAAAGCCTTACAATATAGAGATGTTATTTTTGGTAGGAAAATGTTATTTTGAATTAAAAGAGTACGACTTGTCAATTGAATCATTACAGAATATGCCGAAAGAAGGGTTTTTGTATGAAAAAGAAAAGACACTTTTACTAGGTAGATGTTTTTTTAAGAAAGAGATATATGAACTTGCAGTAGAACAATTCAAACTAGGCCCAGTGAACAAAAGAACCATAACTGATGAAGTACTGGAGGCTAAATATTGGCTAGGAATGACCTATTATAAATTAGGTGACAAAAAAAGAGCAAAAAGTCAATTAGCGAAAGTTTATTCAACAGACATAAATTATAGAGATATTAAAGAAGTTGCAGAGGATTTAGAATTTATATAAAAATAAAAGTGGAATGTATTTGCAGTTCCTTAACAAAAAAGACTTGTATTAAATGACAAGTCTTTTTTTATTGCATGATACTTATAGATAAATGCCATAATACATACTAGAATTGAAAGTCATGGAAATTTAACAATAAATAGGTGGGATTTTTAAAATGATGACTGTTTTTATAAGATCATTAATTTTATATGGTTTAGTAGTTGTTGTTATGAGAATGATGGGAAAAAGACAGATTGCACAAATGCAACCCTTTGAGTTAGTAATTGCTATTATGATTGCAGATCTAGCTGCAACTCCCATGGAAAATACAGGCGTACCACTAATTAATGGTGTTATACCAATACTAACGTTACTATCAGTACAAGTTATTGTTTCTTTTATTTCAATAAAAAGTGAAGCCGTAAGAGAAGTAATTTGCGGTAAACCAAGTATATTAATTAACAAAGGACAACTGGTTCAGTCAGAGTTAAGAAGGTTAAGAATTAATATGAATGATTTATTAGAACAGTTACGTGGAAAAGATTATCCCAATTTAAGTGATGTTGATTATGCAATCCTAGAAACGAATGGAGAAATTAGTATTATTCCAAAAGTAAATAAACGGAATATTATCGTAGAGGATATGAATATAAAAGTAAAAGACGAAGAACTGCCAATTACTTTAATTGTTGACGGGAATGTACTTTATTCAAATCTCGAAAAAAGTGGGAGAGACACGCAGTGGCTAGAAAGGGAGCTTAAAAAACAAAGTATCCAGGATGTAAAAAAAGCTTTTTTTGCTTTTCTATCATCTGATGGAAAGTTTTATGCGCAAAAAAAAGAACTGTCATAGTAATGGAGGATTAATTTATGAAGGTTGTTATTGCTACAATAGTCATTCTTGCATTATTTTTTGTTGGGACATTTTATATAGGCCAATATGTACAAAATGCTTCTGAAGAAATTCTAAACAGTGCACAAAAAATTGATCGGGCAATTCAACAAGAACGTTGGGAAGAAGCAGCAGCGTACATAGAAGACCTAAATGTAAAATGGAGCGACATAAAAAAACGATGGTTGCTATTTATGGAGCACTATGAGATAGATATTGTGGATACAACAATTGCAAAATTAGAAAGATACGTTGAATTAGAGGAATTAGCATTGTCTACAGGAGAAGTTGTAAACTTAGAACAGGCGATTGATCACATTGTTAAAAAAGGGTCCTTAGAATTATCAAATATATTATAATTTATGTTATAATACAGTGAAACTAATTCAAAGGAGCATCGTATGAAATTACAATTAGAACATTTTAAACATAAAGATTGGCATCAAGTTAGGGAAATTTTTATACAAGGAATAAAAACAGGAAACGCAACTTATACGAAGGAACCCCCTACACTAGAGCAATGGCAAGATACCTATATTAAAGATAGTCAGATCGTTGCTAAGTTAGAAGGACAAGTCCTAGGTTGGGCTGCACTAAAGCTTGTTTCCAATAGACCTGTATTTTCAGGAGTAGCAGAAGTTAGTATATATATAGCAGAAAACTATAGAGGGCATGGAGTTGGAAAAACATTATTGAAGAAGATTATAGAAATATCAGAAGAACAAGGGTTTTGGACGTTAGAAGCAAAAATATTCCCTGAAAATGAAAAAAGTTTGTCCCTACATAAAAAGTTTGGATTTGAAAAAGTAGGAATACGAAAAAAAATGGGACAAATGAATGGTATCTGGAGAGATATTGTTTTGTTAGAACGCAGAAGTCAAATTGTAGGAATAGATTAGACCTTTAGTCGTATAAGACTAAAGGTCTAATCTATTTTTTTACTATTTTACTGCCAAAATCCCTTCCAAAGTTAATACACGCTTCTATTGTTTCCTCAGAAGGGGAGAATTTCTTTCCTAAAGGTTCACAGGGTAGCTTAAAACCCATTTGTTTAAGAAGGCTATTTGCCATATTGAGGCCTTCACCACCCCAACCATAAGACCCAAAAACACCGGCTATTTTACCCATATTAGCCATTGGGTCTATTACTGAGAACACATCCCACATTGGTTTGACCATAGACTTATTAATAGTGGGGGAGCCAAATAGAACACCCTTAGAAGATAAAATTTTATCGTGAATATCTCTAATGTCTTCATGTTCTGCATCCATAAAAATAACATGGGCACCGACAGACTCTAAACCTTCTTTAATTTTAAGTGCCATTTTTTCTGTATTTCTATAGGCTGACAAATAAATTAAAGCAACTTGATTTTGATTTCTGGTAGCCATCTCTTCACTGGACCAATTGTAGTAATGCTTCATAATTTCATTAGATTTTTTTAATAAAAGAGGACCATGAGAAGTTAGAATTGTGTTAATAGAAAGATCTTTAATTTTTTTATGGGCACTTAAGTAATGAGAGGCAAAGGGTTTCATAATAGCATTATAATAATGTTTTAGGGATTCAATGTACTCAGCAGTCTCTATTACACTAGGATCTACCGAAGCATAGTGAGCACCAAAACAGTCACAGCTAAAAAGCGTCTCATCTGATTGACTATAAACAAACATAGTATCTGACCAGTGTAAGAATGGTGCCGTAATAAATGTTAATTCCCTACTACCGATATTTAGCGTTTCACCGTCTTTAATAACATGTACATTAAATGGTTGGTTTACCTGCTCTTGTAGAAAAATACTTGCTGCTTTTGTACAGTAAACTACTAAATCAGGGTTAATCTCTAATAAATACTTTAAAGACCCAGCATGATCAGGCTCCGTGTGATTAATAATAACATAATCTATTTCCTTAATATTAGTTAACTGCTCTAAATTATTTAAAAAAATGTTACTAAAACTGGACTTCACAGTATCTATAAGCACTTTTTTTTCGTCGTCTATAAAATAAGCGTTATATGTAGAACCATGGGGAGTTTTCATAATAATATCAAAAGTTTCTAGTTCTTTATCAAAAACCCCAGTCCAATATATTTTATTTTTAATTTCAAAGGGTTGCATTTTCATTCCTCCTCGTAAGTATTTAAAATTAATATACCCACATATATCCAATTGAAACAAAGGGAGTGTTTTAAGTAATTAAGTAGTTCGTATCAGTTTATTATGCTTATCTTTTATAATATAATTCCATCATTAAAAAGAAAACTAATAGAAGCGTTGACACTCAAGTAGCTAAGTAGTGATTAATTGGCATGCAACAACTTTCTAAAAATAAAGTAATAATATTAAGCTCCTGTGGAAAAATACTTAAAAAGAAAAGTTTAAATATTTAATATAGGAGTGAATAGTGATGGATATAAAAAGAGCTGAGGCAATCCTGCAATCACCGGAAGAAATAGAAGTAAAGTATGAAGGAAAGTCAGTTTGGTTAGAAAGTGTTAATCCAATAAACGCTATGGTAGAAATTACAAATCACAGAGGTGCTCAAGCAAAAAGAACTGTTCCAGTGGACGAGTTAAAAGAAATAGGATTTAATTAGATATAAAAAGAGAAAGCTAAAATAGCTTTCTCTTTTTATTTAATTTGTTTTTGACTAGGCTTTACAGGAATAAAGCAACGTGTGTAATCGTAAAAGCCCTCTAAAGTACGAATGTAGCTTTTATATAGATTTAATCCAGCGCTGTAAAAATTATTTGAACTTTGTGCTTCATTAGTAGATTTAGTATTTTCATTTTCAGGTACATTTTTAGGTATACTGTTTTGAACA
This sequence comes from Serpentinicella sp. ANB-PHB4, assembly GCF_031432315.1. Classification (NCBI taxonomy): domain Bacteria; kingdom Bacillati; phylum Bacillota; class Clostridia; order Peptostreptococcales; family Natronincolaceae; genus Serpentinicella; species Serpentinicella sp. ANB-PHB4. Next base: position 13,407 of record NZ_JAVKGO010000009.1, on the reverse strand, counting down.
AAATTAGCCAGTTCTTCCCAAATATCTTTATTCCAAAATCGATCAGCAGCAGATGCAGTAGAGGGAACTACAAAAACACTAGTATGGTCAATTGTCTCATTTTGAAGTCCATATTTAATTTTTTGTGTGTTAAAAAATTCTTTTGCGGTTTTCTTCCCATTAAAACAAAAAACTTTTGGTTTACAATCATTAATGTATTCTTTAAGTTCTTTCGTGCTGTAAGTGTTGCTATCATTTTTTTCTAAACCGACCATTTTTATTCCAAAATTGGTTAGTTCGTTTAAACGACTAAATTCTAGTCGTTCTGCCGTTAATCCTACGCTTTTAAGGACAGACCAAAATTTATTATTGTTGTTACTAAAATAGTGATTTCCCGGTGCTAGTTTTTCCTTTAAATCAGTTTCGCAGAAAAGGATCTTTATGTCTTTTGTCAGCTCATTTTCCAAAAGAAATACCCCCTTATCTCATATTACTAAACATTAGTTTAGTCTGGTTAACAATATTTTACCATATAAGTTTTAAAATGTCATATTTTTAAGCTCTTTGTTATTAATGCTAGTTGAGGTTTTTCCAAAAAGTATTCGCTAAATCAACGACATAGCTACTACCACCTTTTTTTTCTGCCTCTTGTGTCATAATAGTGGTTAATAAATCCTTTTTTTCATAGTCAAAGCTTACATACCATCCGAGTTGTTTTCCATTCTCTTCATTTAAATTTTCCTTTAGCTCCGCCGTACCTGTTTTTCCAGCAAGGTTACGATTATGACCGATTTCTGATCTGTATGCAGTACCGTTATTATCTTCGACAACAGCAATTAAAGCGTCAAGTACAGTGTTAATTGTTTCAGTAGAAGCGATACTTTCTTTTAAGTATTTTACATCCTCATTTAAAAGAAGTGTAGGTTGGATTATACTTCCTTCATTTAAAAAGATAGAATACATTGTAGTTATGTGAACAGGAGATACCTGAACTTGTCCTTGACCGTATCCTGTATCAGCTAATAAAACCTCTGAATTTAGCCCAGTGTTTGACATGCTAGAAGTGTATACAGGAAATTCAAAGGGTAATGTTTCTCCAAATCCAAAAATTTCTGCCCACTTTTCTACATTCGATGCACCTAGCTCAAGGGCTTGTTTAGCAAAATAGATGTTATCAGAGTATAGCATTGCTTTGTTTAAATTTATTTCATTTACCGAATTATTTACTCTCGTTATATGATAATCTCCCCAACTTTCATCTGGTTGCCATCTACGGTCATTAATGCTTATTATTTCTTCAGGGACTAATGTGTTTTCCTCAATGGCCATAACAGCAGTAAAGGGTTTGAAAATTGAGCCCGGCGAGTAAGTATTTTGAAAGCGTCTTTCGAAAAATATAGAAGTATCATCTAGTTCAACTGCTCTAGGGTCAGGTAAACCTAAATAGCGTAAGTTAAGATCGTAGGCTGGTTCACTTACTAAAGCAAGTACTTCCCCAGAAGTTGGATTCATAACTACACCTGCAGCCAATTCATCTTTTAAGGTGTTTGATAAGGTTTGTTGAATATTAATATCTATACTTAAGTAAATATCTTCTCCAGGGACTGCAGGTTTTTCAGCAATAACTTGGTCATTTTCACCATTTACTGATATTACAGCGCCAGAAGACCCTCTAAGTTGATCCTCATAAACAAGCTCTAAGTTGTTTTTTCCTATCATGGATGAACTGCTATAACCTTTTTCTCGGTGTTCATTAAGTTCTTCAGCTGTGATCAAACCTATGTGACCAATCAAATGGCCTGTAATACTACCATAAGGGTATTTACGACCAGATACTTGATTTAAAAGTACACCATCTATGGAAAGCAGTTCATTTATTCTAGGATTATTTAAAGCAATTTTTTGAATTGGTGCTGCCCATTCAGGTCGATTAGGGTATTGATTTGCTAAACTTATGACTCTATCTTCATCTAAGTTTAGAACTTTTGCAAAATCCTTAGCTGACTGCTCTAAATCCTCCGTTGCATCAGGAACAATAGAAGCTTGGTATACAAGGTCATTAATTGCTAAACCTTCACCATTACGGTCATAAATTTCTCCACGATCTGGTTGAAGTATCTTAATGTTAACAGTATCAGTTGGGGACTTCAGTCCTTTTAGTAACATAGACGGGTGCCATACAACTTTCCAATTATACTCATTTTCAGACTCGAATTCTTTAATTAAAACGATTTCTAAGCTATATGAAATTGGACCAGCTAATGAATCCATTTCAATATGTACTGGATAAGCTATTTCATTAATTTCACTTAAATCAATATTTTCTTCTTTAAAATCAATTGGTTCATAATCAATAGTAATTTCTTCAATTCCTAAATCATTATAAATTCTGCCATATCTTTCTGTGAAAGACCACTCTTGGTTATCGAGTGTGTCTAATGATGCTTCATTTAACAATGATAACATGTCATCGTAGTTATGATTAGACCAGCTGTCTATATACTGACTTAAGCTTTCCTCAGGATTTTTACTATCAGAGGAACAACCAACTAAAGTAATGATGAAACTAATAAATACGAGTAACAGTAACTTATTTCTTTTCATTTTACAAACCTCCTATTAACATACGCTGCTATTTAACAGTATTCTTTTCAAAAGTACATATTCCTCTTAAAGTTAAAAGGAAATTTATAAAGCATTAAATGAATAATTTAATATCCAGTGGGTAAAATAGAAATGTTATAGAGAAAATACCAAAACAATAATGAAAAAAATTATCAAATAATAAAAATTATTGTTTAAAGTCATTTTTTATGGATATATATATACTAACAAAAATAAAAAATTAAAAATGTAGGAGGTAATTTGAAAAATGCAAAGAATGGTAGGAGTAGAAGCACCACATTTTGAAATGAAAACAGTTGATGGTGCTGGTGAAAATTTTGGTAAAGTATCACTAAACGATTATAAAGGAAAATGGTTAGTAATGTTCTTTTGGCCATTAGACTTCACATTTGTTTGTCCAACGGAGATTACTGGATTTAACAGAAAAATAGATGAGTTCAAAAAAATGGGTGCAGAAGTGCTGGGAGTAAGTACAGATAGTGAGCATTCACACAAAGCTTGGATTAATACTGCCCCAGATCAAGGTGGATTAGGTCAGCTAGAATTCCCATTAGCTTCTGATATGACTCAAAAAGTAGCAAGAGATTATGGTGTTCTTGTAGAAGAAGAAGGAATTGCACTTAGAGGATTGTTTATAATTGATCCAAACGGTGTACTAAAATATTCAGTAGTACATGATTTAAATGTAGGTAGAAGTGTAGATGAAACATTAAGGGTTTTACAAGGACTACAGTCCGGTGGACTTTGCCCAATAGATTGGCAACCAGGAGATGCTCCCCTCAATGTATAAACATTGTTAATATAGACACATTGTCAGAATCCCCTGACCCCTTTAAAAAGCTGAGATACTATAGTATCTCAGCTTTTTAATTGTTTTAATATATTTTGTCCTATTGCATAAGCTTCATCTAGATTTTGATCATTTACCGATTGGTTGTCAACATTAGCTACAAACAAATTTTCAACGTATTCACAGTTTATAGACTTAAAGAACAAGTCCATAACAGGTATTGCAGCACTGAAAAGCTCACTACTATAAGGCATACCAGCGGTAGAAATAAAGTAGCCTATACGTTTTTTATTTTGATTAATCATAGAATTTTTTAACACATATTTACTAGACCATATTGCCTGACAACGGTCAATAATGGCTTTGAGTTGTGCACTAACACTATTGAAATAAAGTGGTGAAGCTATAATAACAATATCAGCTTCATTGAATTTTTGATAAATCTCTGTCATGTCATCCTTAAACACACAACCTAATTTACGTGTACAACCGTCACAAGCAATACAAGGTTTAATATTTAAATCATAAGCATGATATTTATCAATGTGCATTTCTTCTTCATTGGTTGTTAATCCCTTTAAAATATGTGAAAGTAACAAATCATTATTTTTGTTTTTTCTTGGACTGCCTACAATAGCTACTACTTTGACCATGAGAAAACTCCTTTTGAGTAATTTGATTAAGAAAAGCTACTATATATCATCATATATAGTAGCTTTTGTAATACATTTATAAAACATTTATAAATGTCATTAATTCTTCATAAAAGTATAAGAAAATAACAAATAAATGTAAGACTGAAACTTTTAAGCTAAAGTTAAATAACTTTGAACCAAAGATAGCCCTTTCTTTTTCAGTACTTCTTTTCGAAGCATGTCCAAAATACAGACCGATAAAAGGTAAAATAAAAGATGTTACATATAGCATATCTCTTTTTGAAGTAGAGTGATCTACTTCAAAGGTAAATACATTAGTATTACTAAAACTTTTAATTAATACACAGATCATGATTGTATTAATTACTGTAAGAATAATACTAGCCAATATTCTAGTTGGTAAGAGCACAATAAAAGCTTGATCAAATAAGTGGGTTAGCCAGTAGGTATTTAAACCTAATGAAACAATAATCATAATCAACAAATTTGATAAAATGACATTAAAGTATGTCAGTTTTTTTCGACTGAACATCACTACGATTCCTGGTATCATGCCTGTAAGTACGTTACTTAAAGTAAAACCAGGATGAAATGCACTACCGTGGGAATTAATCATAAATCCCAAAATATCACTAACAAAACCAACCATAGCACCAACCCCAGGTCCAAGAAGCATACCCGATAAAGCTAGAGGCATGTTACCAAAGCTTAAGCGAATTGTTCCTCCGGCTAGCATAATTGCACCAATACGTGTTAAAACAATATTAAGTGCCACTAAAAAAGAAGCAACTACTAAAGTTTTTGTAGATAGGCGATTATGCGCCAAAACTTGTTCTTTAGTCAACCTATAATTCGGTTGCGTTACAGATTGTTGAGAGTTACCCATATTTACACCTCCTTTCTTCTCATGTAGACATAGAACACTACACGCAGAAGAAAATCAGTTAGATATCTCTCCGTGAAGCAGCGGACGCAACACTACATCGCAAATGTAATCCTACATTTTTCGTTTGGGAGCAACTTCCCATCTCCCAACACTTAACGCATAGTGCCTACTCTGCCTACACCTTTATCATACAAGGATTATTGCTCATTGTCAAGCATATATACGACATTTTTCGAATATTTCGACAAGCAAATTAAAAATGCAATGATCAGCTGCTTTAAGTCTATAACTAACCGTTAGTCATCTCTAATTTCCCATTGTGTTGCAAATATGTTTTAAACAAAAACATAGAAACGGCACTAGTTAGAACTAGGCCGTTAAAAATAAAAAAATTTATTTTACATAAGTCGAATAATTGCCAATAAAATTAATATACACCCAGGAATAAATGCGGTCTTTTCTTTAAACTTATCAGCAATAAATTTTTTACCAAGATGAATTCCTGAAAGTAAAAATATGATATTAATAATACCCACTAGTGTGAGGGTAAATATAATTATTGGTAAAGAAGTGAGCGCTACAGCCACACCTACAGCTAAAGAGTCTATTGCAAGAGCAATACCTAGAAAGACTGCTTCCTTTGTATCGATAATTCCTGATATATCAAGATCAGCCCGAGAAGGGTCCCTTAATACATTTATACCAATACCTAATGAATCAATGCTAATCATTGCTATTGGGGTGGATTGGGAAACTTTATGTGGAGGATATTTATAATTTAACCAGCCTTGAATTAGTAGATAAGATCCCATGGTAAATAGAATACAAGCGCCGATAATCTGAGTCCATATTTCCGGGACAAATTTAAGCAGCATATTTCCAGCAAAAAAGCCTAAGGCTAGAAAACTGACTGAAAGGAAATCAAGGATAATTAACGAGAGGATGGGAACCTTAATTTTTTTCACACCATAAGCCACACCAACACTCAAACTATCTATACTGATTGCGATTGCAATTAAAATACCTTCTATCATAAAATCCCCTCCTAAGGATACTGTTCAATTCCATATTATGTAGGAATGATAAAGGCGTGCTATTTACAAAAATATTTTTAGAAAATATAATGGAATGAATATGTGTAAGAAAGAAGGAATCTAAATGAATATTAATAAGAAAGAAAAAGTATTGTCGACACTAGCAATTTTACTAACTGTTTTTTTCTGGGGGATATCTACATCAAGTAGTAAGATAGCCATTGCCGAAGTGCCTCCATCAACGTTAGCTTTATTAAGGTTTACCATTGCATCAATTATTTTATTTACTATAAAAAAAGCTAAATATAAAAAAGAAAAGTTGAAAAGAGGAGATATACTCCCCGCAATGCTATGTGGATTGGTAGGCGTAACAATTTATTTCAATTTTGAGAATTATGGGGTTAGTTTGATAAGTGCTGCAAACGCAACGATTTTATTAGCTGCTGTTCCTTTATTCACCATTATCTTAGAAAGAATTGTTTTCAAAACGCCTATTGGCCTACAAAAAGGATTAGGAATATGTCTTTCTATACTAGGGGTGTCTTTTGTAATTAGGAACTCTTTATCAATAAATACAAATATGCAAGAGATAATAGGCTCACTTTTATTAATTGGAGCAGCTTTAAGTTGGGCTAGTTATTCAATTTTAAGTAAAAAATTAGATGGTAAATATCCAACAGTATTCTTGACTTTTTATCAAAATTTATTTGGCGCCATATTTTTGATCCCATTTTCCTTGGTGGAACATAGTAGGTGGCAGCCAATTTCACCGTCAACATGGATACATATCTTGTATTTAGGTGCTATTTGCTCGGCATTATGTTATTTTCTCTATCTATTTGCATTAAAAAATTTAGGGGCATCCTCAACCAATGTATACATAAATCTAATGCCTTTTGTTGGGGTGTTTGCTGCTAATATTATGTTAGGAGAACAATTATATCCGTTACAGCTATTAGGAGGAATAACAATAGTAATCGGTGTGTATATCGTAAATGCAGAAAAATCAATTTTAGTGAATAAGGTTGCAAAGCCGAGGGAAAGTTAAAATAAAAAAGCTTGTAATTGAATTTATGGTGTGCTAATATACGATTAACAAATAAATAACAATGTCCTTCAGGGCGGGGTGAGATTCCCCACCGGCGGTAACGTATAGCGAAGCCCGCGAGCCATTATGGTTGATCTGGTGTGATTCCAGAGCCGACAGTATAGTCTGGATGAAAGAAGGTAGCAGGAATTTACAATAGGTATATTGTAGGTAAAATTTCCGCAAATGTGTTATGTAATTTTACAAAACATGCCCTGAATTTATTAAATTCAGGGCATTTATTTTTTTAGAAAAATTAAAGTCCGTTTACAGGAGGTGTAAAATGGATAAAAAGTATATGGAGAGAGCATTACAACTAGCTGAAAAAGGTTGGGGTAAAACAAGGCCAAACCCATTAGTAGGTGCGGTGGTTGTAAGAGACGATAAAATTCTAGCTGAAGGATATCATCGCTACTATGGTGGCAATCATGCCGAAGTAGATGCTTTGGAACAAATAAATTATGATGCAAAAGGAGCAACAATATATGTCACCCTTGAACCCTGCTCTCATTATGGCAAGACACCACCGTGTGTGGAAGCGATTATTAAAAGTAAGATAGAAAAAGTAGTTGTTGCCTTAGAAGACCCAAATCCTTTGGTGGCAGGGCGTGGAATCAGCATTCTAAGAGAACATGGCATACAGGTTGTAACCGGTGTTATGGAAAAAGAAGCAAAGTTATTAAATGAAATTTTTATAAAATACATAACAACAAATCGACCTTTTTGTATTTTGAAAACCGCAATGACCTTAGATGGTAAAATTGCAACAAAGCAAAAAAACTCGAAGTGGATTACTGGAGAAGCATCTAGAGCATACGTTCATCACATTAGGAATAGAGTGTCTGGAATTATGGTAGGAGTAACTACAGTCAATGAAGATAATCCAAAACTGAATACACGGATTCCGGGAGTTGAAGTAAATCATCCAACGAGAATAATTGTTGATGATAAAGCATTAAGGATTTCACTGGATTCCTATGTTGTTCAAACTGCTAAAGAACAAAAAACAATTGTTGTAACAACAGAGCAAGCTTCTAAAACAAAGGTAGATGCATTGATTAACTACGGCGTTGATGTGGTATTAACAAAAGAGAAATATGGACTAGTTGACTTAAATGATTTGATGACTATACTGGGTGAAAAAAAGATTGATAGTATTCTTCTAGAAGGTGGAGGCACATTAAACTACTCTGCTCTGGAGTCTAATGTTGTAGATAAGGTCATATCCTTTATTGCCCCTAAAATTGTAGGGGGGAGAGAGGCTATTACTCCTGTAGAAGGGGATGGACTCTCAAAAGTAGACGAGGCCTTTTTAATTGAGGACGTATCCTTACAAACAATAGAGAAGGATATTCTTATAGAAGGTTATGTAAGAAAGGAAGATAACAAATGTTTACAGGAATAGTTGAAGAGATTGGGCGAGTTAAACAGATTCATCGGAGTGGGGATGGATCAAGTATGATAATTGAAGCAACAGAAGTTTTAAAAGATGTAAAACTAGGGGATAGTATTGCTACAAATGGTGTATGTTTAACCGTTAATAGATTTGAAACAAATTCATTTCAAGTCGATGTTATGGCTGAAACTATTAGGAATAGTAATTTAAAAGATTTGAAGCAAGGCAGTTTGGTTAACTTAGAAAGGGCTGTGGCTGTAGGTGATCGATTAGGAGGCCATATTGTAAGTGGTCATATAGATGGGGTAGGAATGATTAGTCAATTTGAAAAAGAAGACAATGCCACATGGATAACAATTAGTGCGGCACCAGAGTTATTAAAGTACATTGTTTTAAGAGGATCAATCGCTGTGGACGGGGTCAGTTTAACTGTGGCGTATGTCGATCATGAGTGTTTTAAAATATCAATGATACCTCATACAAAAGATGAAACAATATTAATTAACAAAAAAATCGGGGACCTTGTTAATTTAGAGTGCGATATGATAGCCAAATATATTGAAAAAATGGTCAACATAACGAAGATGGAATCAAAACCTGAGAAAAAAGATATTAGTATGGATTTCCTAAAACAAAGTGGATTTTTATCCTAATTTAAGGAGGGCGAATATGGGTTTTAAATTTAATACAATTGAAGAAGCAATTGAAGATATTAGACAAGGTAAGATTATTGTTGTTGTTGACGATGAAGATAGAGAAAACGAAGGAGATCTTGTTGCAGCAGCAGAGCTAATCACACCAGAAATGGTCAACTTTATGGCGAAGTATGGTAGAGGGCTTATCTGTTTACCTATGGTTGAAGAACAAGTTAAACAAATAGACTTACCCCAAATGGTAACCAATAATACGGATAACTACACCACTGCTTTTACAGTATCCATAGATGCAGTAGAAACAACCACCGGAATATCAGCCCATGAAAGGGCTCTAACAATTAAAAAAGCCGTTTCAAAAGAAGCTAAACCTGAAGATTTTAAAAAGCCAGGACACATATTCCCATTGTTAGCTAAAGAGGGAGGCGTTTTGGTCCGGGCTGGGCACACTGAAGCTTCAGTGGATTTATCAAAAATGGCTGGATTACACCCTTCAGGTGTTATATGTGAAATAATGAATGAGGACGGTACCATGGCTAGAGTGCCACAACTGATGGAATTTGTTAAAGAGCATGATCTTAAAATAATTACAATAGCAGATATGATTGCTTATAGAAGAAAGCATGAACAGGTAGTTGAAAGGGTAACGGAAACAGCTATGCCAACAAAGCATGGTGACTTTAAAATAGTAGGATATGAAAATACAACCAACGGAGAACATCATGTAGCCTTAGTAAAAGGTGAAATTAATAAAGAGGAACCGGTTTTAGTAAGGGTGCATTCAGAATGTTTAACTGGAGACGCATTTGGTTCTTTGCGTTGTGACTGTGGCGACCAATTTGCTGCAGCAATGAAAAAAATAGAAGCGGAAGGTACGGGTATACTACTTTATATGAGACAGGAAGGAAGAGGTATTGGTCTGATCAACAAACTTAAAGCCTATGCCCTCCAAGATAAAGGGTATGACACAGTTGAAGCAAATCTAGAACTAGGATTTCCTGATGATATGAGAGACTACGGTGTTGGTGCACAAATTTTAAAAGATTTAGGTGTTAGGAAAATCAGATTAATGACAAATAACCCTAAAAAAATTGTTGGACTAGGTGGATATGACCTTGAGGTTGTAAATAGAGAGAAAATACAAATGAATCATAATGAAAGAAATCAATACTATTTAAAAACAAAAAAACAAAAACTAGGACATTTACTAGAATTCAAGGAGGAACAATAATATGAACGTATTTGAAGGGAAATTAGTCAGTGAAGGTATGAAATTCGGCATTGTAATTGGTAGATTTAATGAGTTTATAGGCTCAAAATTGTTAGATGGGGCAGTGGATGCCATCAAAAGACATGGGGGCTCTACAGACAACATAGATTTAGCATGGGTACCTGGGGCTTTTGAAATACCATTGACAGCTAAGAAAATGGTTAAATCAAATAAATACGATGCAGTTATTTGTTTAGGAGCCGTGATTAGAGGAGCCACACCACATTTTGAGTATGTGTCTAGCGAAGTAACAAAAGGGGTGGCATTGGTTGGCCTAGAGTCAGAAATACCTACTATTTTTGGAGTGCTAACAGTAGATACAATAGAGCAAGCCATAGAAAGAGCTGGAACAAAAGCAGGAAACAAAGGGTTTGAAGCAGCTGTAACTGCTATAGAAATGGCAAACCTATATAAAGAAATGTAAAAAATAAGTTATAAGGGAATGCGTATATATGCATTCCCTTATTTTATTATTGCAGAAGCATACTAACAAAAAAGTTATAAATAGGTAATACTATTTTAATATTTGACTTGTGATAAATATCACAAAGCTTTATAATAGTTTGGTAAAACGTTTTAATTATTATATTTTGCATTTGAATTGTACATTATAATCATTGGGTTACACCTTGCGATTTGTAATGTGTATAAAATGCTACACTACATATTGTGTAGACACTAGATAATGGGTATTGAATAAACAAGGAGGACAGTTGTATGAAGGATGAGAAAGATGTGGAAGTAGATTCACTAAGTGAAAATCATGAAAATGATTTGGTGCTAGAATCAAATGAGCAACAAGAAGTGAATGAAGTGGAGTCCGACAACGAAGAAAAGGAAGAATTAGATAATCAACCGGATGACCAACTGAATGAACAAAGTAATAAAGAAGATACGAAAGAAAGTGATGAAAATGAAGTGAAAGAAAAACTTTCACCGGTAAAAGATAGTACTAAATTTAATATAATGCTAGCATATTCTATTTTCTTTATGCTAACAGCATTTATTTTTAATAGTCCATCAGAGATCATAGAAGGTTTAAAAAATCTGACCATAGCCCAAAGTATTCTTGTAAGTGACTATATGGCTATTGGTAACGTAGGAGCCGCGCTATTTAACTGTGGACTTTTAATGTTGATCGCTACGCTAATTGTAAAAATAAATAAAGTAGAGTACAATGGTCCGATTATTGCCGCTATCTTTACAATTGGAGGATTCGCCCTATTTGGAAAAAATATTTATAATATTTGGGCAGTATTATTAGGGGTGTTAATTTATTCTAAACTTAAAAAAGAGACCTTTAGTAAATTTATTGTAGTAGCTCTATTTGGTACAGCCTTAGGCCCATTGATCAGTCAGATTACTTTCGGGTATGATATACCAATGGTGCCAGCAATTTTAGTAGCCAATGGTGCAGGGGTATTGGTAGGATTTGCTTTGCCTGCGTTAGGTGCTCACTTTGTAAAGTTTCACCAAGGTTTTAACTTATACAATATTGGTTTTACAGCTGGGATGGTTGGAACATTATCAATGGCAATATTACGAGCTTTCGGATTTAATCATGATACATTAGGGATTGCAGCAGAAGGGTATAACACAGTGTTAACGATATATCTTTCAATTATATTTGTTTCTATGCTTATTATCGGTCTTATATTTAACAACAAATCCTTTAAAGGTTATAAAGCGTTACTAGGGAGATCTGGTAGAGCAGTAACTGATTTTGTTATTCTAGATGGGTTTGGTTTAAGCTTTATTAATATGGGTATATTAGGTTTTATAACGATGATTTATATACTCCTTGTTGGTGGAGAACTAAATGGGCCGATAATTGGTGGTATCTTCACTATTATTGGATTTGGTGCCTTTGGAAAACACACAAAAAACATTCTACCTGTATTAATCGGTGTGTTTTTAGCAAGCAAGCTCTTTGTTTGGGATACCAATGCAATGGGGCCATTGCTAGCTGCACTATTTGGTACAACCTTAGCCCCTATAGCCGGGGAATTTGGATGGAAATTTGGTATGCTAGCAGGATTTATGCATATGGCTATGGTAATGAACGTAGGTTATCTACATGGAGGTATGAATCTTTACAACAACGGATTTTCAGGAGGTATGGTCGCTGCATTATTAATACCTGTAGTAGAAGCCTTTGTTAGAAAGGAAGAGTCGCTATGATAGATGAAAAAATCAAATCAATAAAAGTAGTAGATGAATTAATGAATCATTGTTACAAACTAGGTTTATCAAAAATGAATATTAATGTAGAAGTTATAGATAATGGGATTGATATTACCATATTGGGAGACTGCCATGGAATATCTAAGAAAGAGATAGAAACATTAAATGAATCTCTGAATGTCCCAAGACAAGAAGCAGTAGAAGACTATTACTGGGAGCTGTTAGGGGCTGGAGATCAGGATGAGTTAAATTTAGTTGGAATGGTAAGTGAAGATGGCCAAGCCAAATGTGATAATCAGCAACTAAAGATAAAAGTATTTATAAAGAAATAACCTATGAGTTAATGAGTAACGGTGGCGTAGTAAGATATGCTGCCGTTATTAATCTTATATTGATAAACATAAGATTGATGATCTTCTTATTATATCTATATAAGGAATAAAGTCAGCTACTATAAGAAACATTACATTTGTAAAAAAGTTAATATATAAAGTTAATATATAATGTATAGGAATTAAATAAATGGGTAAATTCCATAAATAGGGCATTAAATAATATTGACATAAATAAAATGAAGTGTTATTATAATATCTCACGCCACACGTTGGCGAGAAAGACAATATAGAGTTTTAAAAAAGATTTATAAAAAGTATTGACAAGATGATTTAAAAGTGTTATATTAGATAAGTCGCCGATAACGACAAATTACGACAGGCGACAGCAAGAAAAAAGCTTTGAAAAAACATTTTAAAAAAGATGTTGACAAAGCAAGCAAGAAATGATATATTAGATAAGTCGCCAATAAGCGGCGAGAAAAAAGGTCTTTGAAAACTAAACAGTATAGAAA
>NZ_JAVKGO010000008.1:0-78114 GCF_031432315.1 Serpentinicella sp. ANB-PHB4 | reverse complement strand
TAGGCTCTAATGGCCTATTTTGCCACTCTTTAACCTTCGGAAGGACATGATCTGTAATTTTGCTAACCATTTCTGCTGATATTTCAATACCATAAATATCTTTTATTTGATCATGAATATCTCTTGTTGACATACCTCTTGCGTAAAGAGATATCACTTTTTCTTCTATACCTGATATATCTCTTTTATTCTTTGGTACAACAACTGGTTCAAAATCTCCATTTCTATCTCTAGGTATTTCTAAAGGAATTTCTCCAAATTGAGTTTTAACCCTCTTTTCGGTATGTCCATTTCTTCTGTTATCGGTTCTTTTGTTGTTTCTATCGCCTTTTGAATAGCCTAATTTAGTATCTAACTCAGCTTCTAGCATTTCTTGTAGTACATCTTTAAACATGTTTTTAAGATAGGATTGTAGATCTCCTGCTGTCTTTAAATTTCCTCCTGATATCATTTCTCTTAAAACTTCTTTTGGTAGTGTGCTCATAAAAAAATACTCCCTTCTGGCTTTTTATTATTTCTAATTCTTGCCAGAAAAGAGTATATTTTTTCACTAAAGCACAGATTACTTTACACTACCGAAAAACTAACAAAGGATTTGGGTCACAATCGAATTGATGTATTGGTATATCATTATCTAAGATAAAATAGCAACGGGTGCTTTCCCAAGGGAGCACCCGTTGCTATTTTTACTCATTGTTCTATTCTTTTTATTTTAACTAATTGTACCAAATGAACAGGGCGTACATGGCGTACACAGTGATTTATTATTTTATCACCGTGCACGCCATGTACTATTTTTAAAAACTTTTTTCAAAAATACTTGACACGATATATCAAGATTAACTAAAAAGTATTCAAAGGAGGTGATGACTATGAAAGAGTACACTTATTTTAGTGCAAAGAAACTAACATTTATAGATCAAAACAATGAAACACAGCAAGTTCCAGAGTTTGTCACAAGATCAGCGAAAAATTATAGATTTAATCATGTGACAAACAAATTAGAGAAAAAGTGCATTGAATGTAAAAACTATTTTGAAGTTCAATTATATGAAAACGGAAAATTTATAGATATTCACGATGAAGAAGAGATTCACTTTTATTCAGAGAAGTCTGGATATGACACAAGATGTAGAAAATGCAAATTAGAAAAAGCGTCAAAGGAACCTAATACGGAATATCAATTAGAGAAAACAGAGAAGTATCAATTAGAAAATAAATTATCAGCGGATAATATTATGTATATACGTATAGTAGCAGCCATTGAGCATATGGATGAAGAACAGTGTTTAAATTATTTACTAGATTTAGTTCGTAAAACGAATACACTAACTTATGATTATAAAAGAAAATTAAACTAATTAATAACAAAGGGTACTTACTTAAGGGAGTACCCTTTGTTATGCAACTGATCATGGAGAAGAACCTTCAGATATGCTATTACTTATAGTAGTTGTGGCTTCCTTTTTCAATTTAACCCCTCTCTTCCATTATGAATATTCTACCTGTTATTTTATATTTTTACAATAAATTAACTTTAGTATTTAAACTTTACTATTCTCTACTTACAAAACTACCGAGAAGAATAAAACGCTTCTTTTAAAGTAAGTCATTCAAGTTCATATAATAGGCTAAATAAAAAAAATAAAAAAAATTCAAAAAAACCACCTCAAAATTTGAATTTAATAAAACTATTCGTACAATGTGGGGTAAGCGCACAGTTTACTGTTGTCTTACAGGTTTGAAGAATAGTACAAATTCAAATCAACATAGAATTTATTAGGAGGTGGGGTAATGAAAGTAAGGATTCAATCAGGAACTGGAGAAGGAATTGAAAACTTTAATAGAAGTTTGGCTGACTTAGTTCATCAAAAAATCTTAGAATTGCCAGAGTGCTATCAAACCCAGGCATACGAAGAGATCATGAAGGAACTAGAAGAGGAGTAAAATTTAATCTTTTCTTAATATACAAAAGACAACGCTATTCATTTAAAAAACAAGTTATGAAAAGATTGATCAGCCAAGTGGAGTCATAAAATTACAAACTGGAATTTATATATAAATGGAGGAATTAAAAGTGTTAATTAAATATGGATATCTCTAAAGTGACCCTTAAAATTATATGTTTTATGGGTCATTTTGCTGTTTTTGTTTATGCAAAATTAAGATAAAATAGATTGTAATAGTTTTATAGAAGAGCTACCGTTTATAATCAGTTTAAATAATCCTTGGAAATTACACATTTACATAGGTAGCACTTTGTGTAAATAGCTTCAGAAATGTCATGAGTAACCATAATTGCTGTCTTTTTTTCCTGTCTTATAATTTTTGCAATATCGTCACTTACTTTTAGTCGACTTTGATAATCAAGGGCGGAAAAAGGTTCATCAAGAAGCAAGAGTTCAGGCTCTATTGCAAGGGTACGAATAAGGGCAACCCTTTGACGCATACCACCGGACAATTGACTAGGATAATGTTTTTTAAAATCACCTAAACCATACGTGTCTAACAATTTATTTACCCGGGCAATACTACGCTCGTTAACTTTATTTTGAACCTCTAGTCCAATTAATACATTGTCCATAATAGTACGCCAATTAAATAAGTGGTCACTTTGAAACATATAGCCAGTATTTTTGTTTTTGTTATGAAATATAATTTCACCTTCTGTTGGTGAAAGAAGTCCTGCTATACAGGATAATATAGTAGACTTACCACAACCACTAGGACCAACAATAACAATAATTTCCCCTGTATTCACATCAAAAGAAAGGTTTTCTAAGGCCTTAGTTTCTTCCTCTAATGTGTAATAGGTTTTGGATATATTTTTAACCTCTAAAAATTTGTTGCTTGTCATTAGCACTCCCCCTTAGAAGACAAAATTAGTTCAAAATAAAAGCTGATGATATATATTATGGAGAAACACCAAAATCTGTGACGGCGTAGCTAAATGTCCTGTTCATTTTATCTTGAAATCTTGTTATTATTCAAAAAAAATCATAATTTTAACCAATTTCAATAAAACCTAGCGTATAATATAGATATCTAATATATACCAATAATTAATATTTGAGGTGACATATGAAATTAGCAAAAAAATTATTACTCTCGCTACTTGTAATAATTATAGTATTTTTACTCGGGATCTCTTTTTATAGACATGGCATTATTTTAGATACGATAGGAATACACATTGACAATCCTTTTACCAAAATGGTTAACGTTCCAGAGGATTATTCAAGGATTGATAGCAATAACAATGGTATACCTGACCCTATAGATATTGTTAATGCTGCTCGTAAAGAAGTAGATCGAAGGACAACGTATAAAAGTGTTTATCATGCTGGTGGCTATCCACCAGTAGGTGAAGGGGTATGTACTGACGTAATTTGGAGAGGGCTCCTTGCAATTAATGTTAACCTAAAGGATTTGATGGACGAAGATATAGAAAACAATGTGGAGCTTTATTCTAGAGTAAATGGAAGACCGGAACCAAATATTGATTTTCGTAGAGTACCCAATCAGCATGTGTTTTTCCAAAGGTTTACAGTGTCTTTAATAACAGAACTAATACCAGGAGATGTAGAAAATCTAAGACAATGGCAACCAGGGGATATCGTGGTATTTTTAGAAGGACGCCATCATGTAGGCATTATTTCAGATAGACGAGCAAGAGACGGTACACCATACATGATTCATAATAGCCCACCCTTTGCTTCGGAAATAAAATTAAAATCTATTAACACGCCAATAGCAGGACACTATAGATGGAAATACGAGTAAACAAGTAAAAAAGTAAAATTAGGAGGGAATAATGTTGACAATTACAGAAGCAAGATTAGATTTAGCCAAACGAAATAAAAAAGGACTACATATTATACTTGCATCAATTTTTGTTTGGACAGGAGTACTAATCATTTGGTTACTACCAATTCAAGATATTCTAACTAGAAATCTATTTACGTTTATTAGTACTGCACCGCTTTTACCCCTGTCTTATTTAATTTCAAAAGCAATTAAAGCAGAGTTTTCAGCAAAGGATAATCCCTTAAATAATTTAAGTGTTTTGTTTGCGATGAATCAAATGCTGTACATATTAATTGCAATGTGGATATACAGTGCTATGCCGGATAAAATGGTAATGGTGCTAGCTATGATTTTTGGGGCCCATTTACTACCTTATTCTTGGATATACCATTCAAAAGCTTATATGGTAATGTCTATAATCATACCAGTGGTTGCACTGGCAGTAGGACACAATCTAACAGAGGAAAAGGTATATATTATACCCCTTATCATGATTTGTATTGAAACTGTATTTTCAATATGGTTATTTATTGAAAACAAATTGTTGGTCAAAAAGGAGTTAAGTATATAATTTGCAGTTACATGAATTTTACAATAAAATAGTTAATGGATTAAACTAAATATTATTAGAAACAATAAACATAAAATATTAATAAGTAGGTGAGATATAATCAACACACAAAAAGCACTTAAAAAAGTAGGTACCCACAATGGAACTTTTCATGCTGACGAAGTGATGGCTACGGCAATTCTAAAAGAAATTTATGAACTTGATATTATTAGAACAAGAGATCCAGAGGCGTTAAACAAAAGAGAAATCGTTTATGATGTTGGTGGTGGCGAATTTGATCATCATGGGATAGATAAAGTTTATCGTGATGACGATATTCCCTATGCGGCATGTGGTTTAATATGGCGGGCCTTTGGAAAAACAGTTATTAGTAATTATGATTCGGATTTAACAAAAAATGAAATTGAAGAAATTCATGAACATGTAGACAGAATACTTATAAAAGGCATAGATGCACTGGACAATGGAATAGGACTTTTTGAAGATAGAGGAAAGAAATTTTCACTAATGCATATTTCATCAATGATATCTTCTTTTAATCCTGTATGGAATTCAGAGGAGTCAGAGGATACGGCCTTTAACAATGCTGTCACATTTGCTTCTACAATATTGAAAAATGTTCTAAAACGTAAGTTTGCTGAATTAAAATATAAAGATACATTAAAACAAGCTTATAATCAAAGAGAAAAAAGTGAAGTTTTAATTTTAGAGGTGGATGGTCCTTGGTCAGAGGCATTACCAGAAATTGATGAAAATGAGGAAGTTATTTTTGTTATATATAAACGGAAGGATAGCTATGCACTGCAGACTGTTAGAGGATCAGATGGGGAAGATAGAAGAAAACTTCCAGAATCATGGGGTGGTAAAACCGATGAAAAATTAGCAGAAGTTACAGGTGTTAAAGATGCTGTATTTTGTCATACAGGACTTTTTATCGCAGTAGCTAAATCCTATGAAGGAATTATGAAGATGGCGGATATCGCTTTAAATGTCGAGTAAATTTTCCGTAAATAGCATAAAAATAAATTTATATTCTGGAAAAATATTCTCTGTTGACAAAGTTAAGTTTATATTTTATATTATGGTTAACAAGATAAATATTTCGTTCTCAATACTGACGGATAAGTGGAATAAACCACGAGGGATTGAGAATGTAGCAATAGCCGACCGTCTGGGCAAATGAAATAATACATTTGACTCAGGCGGTTTTTTGTTTTTGTTTTTTTAAAAAAAGGAGGAGATAGGAATGTTTCAAAAAGCTTGGAGAAATTTTAAAGAAGGAAAATGGCAAAAAGATGTTGATGTAAGGGACTTTATTCAAAAAAATTATTCTCTTTATGAAGGAGATGACAATTTTCTTGAATCTGCTACGGATAGAACAAAAGAGCTAATGGAACAATTTAATGAACTCCAAAAATTAGAGCAAGAAAAAGGGGGCGTGTTAGATATAGATACGAATAAAGTATCTTCTCTATTAACTTACGCGCCAGGATATTTAAATAAGGAAAAAGAAATTGTCTTAGGATTACAAACAGACCAGCCATTAAAACGAGGGGTTAATCCTTTCGGTGGTATGCTTATGGCGAGACAGGCATGTGAGTCTTATGGTTATGCGTTAGGACAAGAAATTGAAGATCATTTTAAATATAGAACAACCCATAATGATGGTGTATTTAGAGTATATAGCGATGAGATGAAAAAGCTAAGAAGTAGCGGCGTTATTACTGGACTTCCAGATGCATACGGTAGAGGAAGAGTGATCGGAGATTATAGAAGAGTTGCCTTATACGGAATTGATAAGCTAATAGAAGAAAAAAGAAAAGATAAACAAACGCTTGGTAAAGCGGAAATGAATGAGGAAACCATCCGTCTATCTGAAGAACTATTCCGTCAAATTGACTTTTTAAATAAATTAAAGGAAATGGCATTAGCCTATGGCATAGACATTTCAAAACCAGCTACAACAGCAAAAGAGGCAGTACAATGGTTATACTTTGCATACTTAGGTGCAATAAAAGAACAAAATGGAGCAGCGATGTCTTTAGGAAGAGTAAGTACATTTTTAGATATTTATTTTCAAAGAGACATACAAGAGGGAAGTTTAACAGAAATAGAGGCCCAAGAAATTATCGATGATTTTGTCATTAAACTGAGACTAGCAAGACAGTTAAGGACACCAGAGTACAATGAGCTTTTTGCTGGGGATCCAATGTGGATTACTGAGGTAGTAGGAGGCGTTGGGGAAGATGGAAGACCTTTAGTGACAAAAACATCCTATCGTTTCTTGCATACATTATATAACCTAGGTCCAGCCCCAGAACCAAATATAACGATTCTTTGGTCACAAGATTTGCCAGAAAACTTTAAAAAATATTGTAGTCGTGTATCAATAGAAACCGATGCCATACAATATGAAAATGATGATTTAATGAGACCCACCTATGGAGACGACTATGGCATCGCTTGTTGTGTATCGGCTATGCGGTTAGGAAAAGAAATGCAGTTCTTCGGGGCTCGTTGCAACTTGCCAAAAGTGCTACTTATGGCACTAAATGGTGGTAAAGACGAAATGACCGGTGAATACATTGGACCAGAACAAGCTCCATACCAAAGTGAGTACTTAGATTACGAAGAAGTGATTAAAAAGTTTAACTTCTATAGAGACTGGCTTTGCAAAACCTATGTAAATACAATGAATATCATTCACTATATGCATGATAAATACGCCTATGAAAAATTACAAATGGCATTACATGACACTGAAGTACACAGATTTATGGCCTTTGGTGTAGCGGGATTATCTGTAGTTGCAGACTCATTAAGTGCTATAAAACATGCAAAGGTTAAAACTGTAAGGGATGAAAATGGTTTAATTGTTGATTTTGAAATAGAGGGAAGCTATCCCCAGTTCGGAAACGATGACGATCAAGTAGATGATATTGCAAAGGCACTAGTAGAAGATTTTGATAGTAGCCTAAAGAAAAATAAAACTTATAGAAATGCAGAGCATACCTTATCTATCTTAACCATTACATCAAACGTGGTTTATGGTAAAAAGACAGGCTCAACGCCAGATGGTAGAAAAAAAGGAGAGGCCTTTGCACCAGGAGCAAATCCAATGCATAACAGAGATAAGATGGGAGCTTTAGCATCCTTAAACTCAGTAGCTAAATTACCCTATAAATCCTGTCGTGATGGTATATCCTGTACTTTTTCAGCTAATCCAAGTACACTAGGCAAAACTTTCTCAGACCAGGTAGACAATTTAGTAACTGTGTTAGATGGATACTTTATACAAGATGCTCACCACCTTAATGTTAACGTGATTAATCGTGAAAAATTAATTAAAGCCATGGAAGAACCAGAAAAATATCCAAATTTAACGATCCGGGTATCTGGGTACGCTGTAAACTTCCATAGATTAAATAAAAACCAACAACTAGAAGTGATTAATCGTACCTTCCATAAGGTGATGTAGATGAAAGGGCAAATACATTCATTTGAAACAATGGCAGGTCTTGATGGACCTGGCATGCGAGTTGTTACCTTTTTACAGGGATGCCCTATGCGATGCATTTACTGTCATAACCCAGACACATGGAGCATAAAACAAGGGTTAGAAATGGATAGCAAAGCGGTTTTAAGAAAAGTGCTTAGATATAAAAGCTATTTTGGAGAAAAAGGAGGGGTAACCTTATCCGGTGGTGAGCCCCTCCTTCAACCTAAATTTGCTAAAGAAATACTAAAAGGACTTAAAGAAAATAATGTGCATACAGCAATTGACACAGCAGGGGTAGAACTAAATGATGATATAGAGGATGTATTAGAATATACGGATCTTGTTATATTAGATATTAAACATACGGAAGCTTTGAAATTTAAAGAGATTACTGGTCAGAGGCTTAGCAAAACCCTTTCTTTTCTGCAGTATGTTAAAAGTCAGAAGATTCCTTTGTGGATTAGACAAGTAGTTGTTCCAGGTATTAATGATACAAAAGAAGATATGATTGCCCTAAGTGAGTTATTAAAGGGCATACCCAGTATTGAAAAAGTTGAATTACTGCCCTATCATAATATGGGTGTTGCAAAGTGGGAAAATCTTGGGTTAGTCTATCGTCTTAGGGGAATAGTGGCACCAACAGATAAAACAATGAATTTACTAAAAGAAATACTTTTAAATAAGGGTTTTAAGATCGAGTAAAGAAAGACGGTGAAGAAACGAATCTTCATCGTTTTTTTTGCTCTATATTTCTTGTTTCGAGTCTAATTAGATATAGTCGCAAATGCAAGTATCAAAAATTGAAAAAAATGTCGATTTAATATAGTTAGTTACAGGGTTTTATAAAGCTATTGTCGAATAACTAAAAGTTATTTATAGGCGTTAGATAAAATTGATAGGAAGTGACTGTAATGAACAATGTAAAAGGATATGAACAAGGTGAGTCCCATTTCGATGGAGGTCTTTTTCAACTAATTGGTTGGACACTTTTAGGCGGCATTGTAACAATTTGCACCCTAGGAATAGCTTATCCATGGGCACTTTGCAGAATTTATGGATGGCGTATTAATCATACAATAATAGATGGTAGGAGGTTAAGGTTTACTGGGTCAGCTGTTGGATTATTTGGGCAGTGGATTAAATGGTTGTTACTGTGTATAATTACCCTGGGTATTTATGTATTTTGGGTACAAATTGCCTTAGAAAAATGGAGAGTAAAACATACGCATTTTGAATAGATAAATCATATGCACAAAAAGGTCTAAGCACATTTAATTATGTATTTAGACCTTTTAATTGTTTACTCAAAAGCTTTATACGCTTGGCTCTTAGCACCACATATTGGACATACATCCGGTAGGCCATCTGTTGTGGTATGCCCACAAATAGAACAGACATGTACTGTGCCAATATCTAGATCTTTGCCTTCCTTTGCAACATCCTGTGCCTTTTTAAATAAAGTAGCATGAACTTTTTCTGCTTCAAGGGCAAAATGAAAAGCCCTTTCTGCTGCTTTTTCTTTTTGGTATCGAGCAGTTTCTAAATAAACAGGATACATCTGCTCAATTTCATGCAGCTCCCCATCAATGCCACCCTGTAAATTCTCTACAGTATTTCCGATACCAAAAATAGCACCAGCAGGTACGGTAAAATCACCATGTTGTTCTTTTAGCACTGTAAAATGATTGTCTGCATGGGCATATTCCGCATAAGCAATTGCCCTAAATAAACGACCTATATTGGGCATTTTTTCTTTATCCGCTACGTCTGCCCAAATAAGATAACGCATGTGGGCCATACTCTCTCCGCCATAGGCAGAACGTAAGAAATCCGCAGTCATTGCATTTTGTACACTCATATGTATTCACTCCTTAAATATAATAAAGTCATTAGTAAATTATTGACTTTGCTATACTTAATTATTCAATAAATCAAATTATTAAGCCCCGAGCAAACTGCTCGAGGCTTAGGGAGAATACACTATCCTTGGTTATTGTTGTTTTGCATATCTTGCTTTGCTTTTTGAAGCTCAGCTTGGTTTACTGCGTTTGAGTTATTTAAACCCATTTCCATACCATTAGCATTCATATTTTGGTTATTCATGTTTTGTTTTACGTTTTGTAATTCTCCCTGATTTACTGCATTTGAATTAGATAAGTTAAACTGAGAGGCATTCATGCCGTTACTGTTATTCATTTGATTTTGGTTTTGATTTTGATTATTCATATTTTGTTGTACGTTTTGTAGTTCACCTTGGTTAACGGCATTTGAATTTTTTAAATTTGGGTTATTATTATTTGTCATTTAAATACCTCCGTTTATTTTTTTGTAAGATTAAATCTTACTTTCATAGTATCTACTAAATTGAAGGTAAATATGAGATACAAATACTTATTCTATTTACAATTGTTACTATACTTAAAAAAACCACGAGTTCCAAAGCTCATCTTCATACGTTGCTTCGTCCTCAGACAAGTCAACCATATTCATATAAATGTTCATAAACTCAGCTGATCTTTGATCCTCAAAGGCATTATTTTTTTCTTTTTTTTGGCGCAATCTTGCGATTGATTTTACTTTATTTCTTTTACTCATAATTTAAACCCTCCAAAAATTTGATTTAACCTTACCTTATTTATTGTGGCTACATATAACATAATTATAATTTGAAAAATATTCTTATGAATAGAAGCATTAATGTACATAATACTTTAATAATCAAATTATTAGGAGACCTATTTATGTTAAAAAAATTTAAACAGAAACTTTTTAGCAAAAATATAAACAGATCTAACAAAAATACTGAGAATATAGTTGAATTATTAAAAGCTTTTGAGGTTTTTAAAGATATAGATAATAATGTGGCTTTTATTCAAAACATTTTAACTGACAGTGAAGATGTTGTGTATAGAGAACTCATGCTTTGGGATAGAAAAGCAATACTTATTTATATAGATGGATTAGTAGATCGAAATATAATTGAAAATCATATTATAAGACGGTTACAAAATTTTAATGAAGAGAGCGAAAATTCGATACTGACTGTTACAGATGTTAAAGAAAAAATATTAGCGATATCGAATCCAGAAATAGTGAAAAACTACAATGAGATTATTAATGGGCTGTTAACTGGTGAATCATTACTTTTAATTGACAATGAGCAAGAAGCCTTAACCTTAAATAGTCAAGGGTTAGAAAAAAGAGGTGTTGAAGAACCCTTTGCAGAGCAAGGTTTAAGAGGCCCAAGAGATGGATTTATTGAAGACATTGATGATAATGTGGCGGCTATAAGAAAGAGAATTAAAGATACCAGACTAAAGGTTCAGTACCATACATTAGGACAAAGAACGCAAACAAAAGTTGCTTTAGTTTACTTAAATGACAAGGCACCAGAGCATGTAGTAAAGGAGATAGAAAAGCGAATACAAGAGATAAACGTAGATAGTATTGTTGGTAGCGCATCCGTAGAACAGCTTATTGAAAACCATAAATGGACTGTTTTTCCCCAAGTTTTAGCATCAGAAAGACCGGATAGAATAGCAACAAGTATATTAGATGGCCGAGTAGCCATTATGGTTGATGGTACGCCTTACAACTTAATTGCCCCGGGAACCTTTGCAATGTTTTTTAACAGTAGTGATGATTATTATGAGCGCAGTATCGTTACCTCCATAATTCGGATCATTCGGTATATGAGTTTTTTAATTGCATCAACTTTACCCGGCTTATATGTCGCCCTAACAGCTTACCATCCGGGCATGTTGCCTACAACCCTGGTACTATTTATTACAGGGTCAAGGGTAGGGCTGCCTCTACCCTCAGTAGTTGAAATGTTATTAATGTTATTTACACTAGAGATTTTATTAGAAGCAGCAATAAGGCTACCAAAACCCATCAGTCAAACTGTTGGTATTGTAGGTGGTTTAGTCATTGGACAATCAGCGGTACAAGCAGGCTTAGTAAGTCCCCTGGTGGTTATTATCATAGGTTTTACCGCTATTACATCTTTTGTTTTTCCTTACTATACCTTTGCTCTAACCAATAGAGCACTGCGAATTTTCTTTCTGATAGGAGGGGCTTTTTGGGGACTGTTTGGAATCGTTATTTTTTGGATCCTTCTCATAATACATCTCGCTTCAATCGAATCCTTTGGGGTTAGATACTTAGAAGACTTTTTCTCATTTAAGAAGGAAAAATTAAAAGATACTTTCTTAAAAGATGGATACCCATCTTTACTTGGAAATGCAGAGGCGATAAAAGGAGATAAAAAAGAATAAAAATTTAGGAAGTGAAATGATGGAGAAAGAATTAAATGGCGTGGATATGCTGGCTTTTGTTGTACATGGAACCGTAGGCATAAGGTTATTAACGATACCAAGAGATATTGTAGAAATAGGTAGTAATAATGGCTGGATGTCGGTAGCATTGAGTGCAGTTATTGCTTTCTATTTAGGTTTTTCTTTTTATTGGTTATATACAAAACATCCGAATCTTAACATATCTCAAATTATTGAAGCGAATCTAGGAAAAAAGATTGGTAAAATAATAATGGTTGCAATTGCCATATACATCATTTCAACAATTGGACTATCTTTAAGGGCTTTTACGGATAGTGTTAAAATGTTTTTGTTAGATACAACACCAAGGAGTGTATTGGTTATTTTAGGAGCATTACCAATAGTATACGGAGTGTCCAAAGGCATAAAGACATTAAGTATTGTACTGGATTTACTTTTACCCCTAGTTATATTATCGACTATATTGTTAGTAGTACTAGCAAGTACAAGTGTGGACCTAGAAAACTATAGACCAGTGCTGCACGAAGGACTTATGCCAGTTTTAAAAGGCTCTTTACAAATGGTACACCCATTATTAGGGATAGGAATTATAGGGTATATTATGCCCCAGTTTAATGAACCGAAAAGGGTAAAAAAGTGGATCGGTATAGGGGTTTTAATCTCGATAGGATCTTACCTTGCAATTGTAACGCTGTCCATTCTAGTTTTTGGAAGTGAAGAAACAAAAATGCTTATTTGGCCAACAATATCATTATCCAAGGCAATACAGCTTGAAACAGAACTTTTTGAGCGGGCAGAGAGCCTATTTATGACCATGTGGATTCCTATTGCATTTACAACAATGGTGACTTTCTATTACTCTTCTACTTTAAATCTTAAGGTCTTATTTGATAGTAACAGAGACCATTTAATTACCTATGGACAAATCCCACTATTTATTCTAATTGCAGTATTGCCGAATAGTGTAGTGGACAATTACAAATATTTAGGGTGGGTTAATTTACTAGCAATGTTTTTTGCATTTATTATTATTCCTTTAGTGATTGTCATCACTTTATTTAAGAATAGGAGGGTATCCAATGAAAAAACGTAGCCTGTGTAAAGTGATGCTTAAAATAGTCATTTTACTATTTTCTGTTCTTTTATTTGGGTGTTGGGATTATGCTGAAGTAGAAGATCGAGGGTATGTTCTTGGAATCGCAATTGATATGGCAGAACCCCTGCCAAGAGGACAGGATGATCTAGAAGAATATTTAAGTGAAAGAGAAATTGAAAAAATGATTCCCCAGTATGGTGAACCAAAATTTGCTTACACAATACAGGTACCCATAGTTCCCCAAGCACGCATGGGCCCGGAGGGTGGTGGTGGCGATGTGGAAGAGGATAGAACCTGGGACTTAACCATGACAGGAAATAACTTTTTCGAAGCACAGAGACAATTTGCTACCCGATTAGAGTATCTACCATTTTATGAACATTTACAGGTTGTAGTTATCAACGAGGAGGTTGCACGACAAGGAATCCTACCAGTCTTAGATCTTTTATTAGCCGATCATGAAATGAGAAGAAGGACAAGGGTGTTCATTACACCAGGGGATGCTAAAAGTATACTTGATGTTGTACCTCGAATTGATGATTATTCTAGCCGATATCTAGAAAGACTTCCCTTAGGGGCAAGTCGAAATTCAAGAATTCTTCATGAAACAGATTTGGGGCAGGTGGCTATGAGTATTCATACAGGGGTAGATTTTGGCTTGCCGAGAGTGGTAGCAACAGAGGATGAAATTAAAAACGCTGGTTTAGCTCTATTTAGAGAAGATAAAATGATAGGGTGGTTAGGAGAGGTAGATACTATTTGGGCAAAGTGGGTAAGAGATGCGGTTTTAGGTGGAACAATTGTTGTTGACTCCCCGAATGAAGAAGCGGAAATCGTTGTTTTAGAAGTGGTAAAAGCGAATACAAAGGTTAGGCCAAGGGTCGCTGATCATCAGATTATAATGGATATAGAAGTAGATGCAACCTTTAATTTAGTCGAAGAAGTTAGATATGGAAAAGCAAATATATTTAATGAGGACTATCTGGAGGAGGTAGAGAAGTTAGCAAAAAAGAGAATAGAGGAAGAGATAAAAGATACGGTAAGTTATGTGCAAGAGGAGTATGGTGCAGATATATTCCATTTTAATGTACAAATGCGTCGATATGAACCGGATGTATGGGCAAAAATAGAAAATGAATGGCATGACATTTTTCCACAGGTTATGGTTAATGTGAATGCGGAAACAGAAATAAGATTAACTGGACTAATGAAGTAATTTTTCCCTTGTTGAATACTTTCTGAAAAAAAGTAGTGTTTTATTTATAAAACTTTTCATAAAATATTATAATTATCAAAATTGCATAGTTAAAATAGCTTGGAAAATATAAATACTATGTTTTTAAAAGGGGGCGTTCTTCATGGACGTATTAGTCGGAAATGAAAGTTTTATAAATAAAATTAATACATTTCTTATGCAAAGTGAGAATGTAGAGGATGTTTACATTCATGGATTTTTAAGCAAAGATTTGGTAGGCGCTATAAAGGAGTATACAAACATAAAGCCCAATGAATTGTCTGTAAAGATTTTAATTCCAAAGTTATCATTATTTAAGAAGGAATTAGAGATGATCAAACGAGAGTTTGATAATGTAAACTACAATATTAAAATTAATAACAACTCCCTAAGTCAGTTTATTGTTTTTAATAATGCTTTTGTAATTCTATCTGGCAAAACAGGTGAAAATGAAAGTGTAATTAAAAATAAAGTTGCTTTTATGCATTCAGATGATTTGGGGACATCTAGTGTACTAAAAGATTTGTTTTACGAAGATTGGAAAACAGGATATAGCGTTTACTTATAATGTATTACTATAAAAACATTAAGTGTGTTTATACAACTTAATGTTTTTTATATAGTAGGAAGTCTACTTTACTACTATATAAAAAAAGATGGGTTATAGGGGATGAAATTTCCTCCAAGTATGTATTCACAAAAGTGTCTTTAGATACTTTTTAAATTTTCAGAGAAATTTTTTTAATTACGTAGTATAATATGGAATATAAATTTTATATTTTTACGGAAAGAAGGTTTTTTATGAGAGCAGAAATTATATCTATTGGAACAGAACTTTTACTTGGAGATATCGTTAATACAAATAGCCAGTACATAGCCCAAAGGTTAGCGGAAATGGGGATTGGTTTATATTATCAGACCACAGTTGGTGATAATAATGAGCGATTAAAAGACGCCCTAGAAGTTGCGTTTAGTAGGTCTAATATTGTCATTACAACCGGGGGATTAGGACCAACAAAGGATGATTTGTCAAAGGAGATTGCAGCAGAATATTTTGGAAAAGAAATGGTATTAGATGAAGAGGCACTACAACAAATCAAAGGATTTTTCCATAAAATAAATAGAAAGATGCCAGAGGCGAATGTGAAACAAGCTTACTTCCCTGAACACTCAAAAATTCTTTACAATGAACATGGCACAGCCCCAGGATGTATTATACAGGAGAATGATAAAATATTAATTTTATTACCAGGACCCCCTAAAGAGATGAAGGCAATGTTTGGAAAAAGTGTGATTCCATATTTGCAGCCCTTTGGCGACGGCATTATTGAATCAAAGGTATTAAATATAAGTGGCTTAGGGGAAAGTCAAATGGAGGAAATGATTCAGGACTTAATTCAACAACAAAGTAATCCAACAATAGCCCCATATGCAAATGAAGGTAATGTCACTATAAGAATTACGGCTAAAGGTCGGACAAAGGATGAAACTGAGAAACTTCTAATTCCGGTAGAAGAAAAGATCAAGGCTCGTCTTGGAACATATATTTATGGGACAAACAATGAAAGTCTGGAGGAGTCTGTGGTCAGTTTGTTGAAATCAAAGGATATGACAATAGCTTTAGCTGAATCCTGCACTGGAGGGTTATTAACTGGTAAGTTAGTAAATTGTTCTGGAGTATCATCAGTATTTTTAGAGAGTGCAATTACATATAGCAATGAATCAAAAATTAAACGATTAGGGGTAAAAGAAGAAACCCTTGAAAAATTTGGCGCAGTGAGTGCAGAAACTGCAATGGAAATGGCACAGGGAATAGCAAAGACAGCAGGTACAAATATAGGACTTTCCGTAACTGGTGTTGCCGGACCAGAGGGTGGAACAAAGGAAAAACCTGTGGGATTAGTTTATATAGGGTTGTATATGGATGGTAAAGTGAAATCTGCTAAATTAATGCTATGGGGTGGCAGACAGAAAATAAGGCATTTTACTACCCTTCAGGCAT
The DNA here is from genome assembly GCF_031432315.1 of Serpentinicella sp. ANB-PHB4. Taxonomy (NCBI): domain Bacteria; kingdom Bacillati; phylum Bacillota; class Clostridia; order Peptostreptococcales; family Natronincolaceae; genus Serpentinicella; species Serpentinicella sp. ANB-PHB4. The sequence goes on along the minus strand of NZ_JAVKGO010000008.1, from coordinate 61,607 downwards.
TAGGTTGGCTAAGAAAAGAGGTTATGAATCATTTAGCATAAAATTAATAGAGGTATAAATTAAGGGGGAAGCAAGTTGATTAAGCACGTGTTCAAATGGTTATTTATGTTATTGTTCGCATTCATGTTCTCAGGTTTTTTTGAAAATATCGATGAATTAGGCTACGCCGTTATTACTTTGCAGCTAGTCTCTGGTGCAGCTGTAGGCTATATTATTTTTACATCTTTCAGCGGAATATTTGCTTTTAAAGGATATACAGAAACGAAAGAAACGAAGTCTCGAGGCAATAAATTAGTCTATGTAAACCTAATATGGGGGATTTCTTTTTTATTAGCAAACATTCTAGAAGGTGGTAGAATAGTAAGGATTTTAAATATTCTAGCCGTAGCTGTCATTATAATAAGCATAATAGAGCTAATTAAAATTAAAAAGAATACAGATCAAGAACAAGAGAAAATGACGACACAAGGAACAATAAAACTTGGCTACATGTTAATACTTTACTATATAAGTTTACCTGTAATACTTATCTTGCTTTTAAAAGGATATTAACAAAACAAAGAATGACTGTTATATTGGTCATTCTTTGTTTTTGGTAAGAGGTCTTAAGAGATAGCCAGCTAAGCTTAAAAAATCGTATTTGCTATTAAACAATCGTTTGCCAATTTTACCATCTAAACTTTTAACCATTAAATCTAACTGACTGTTACTTAGGTTTTCGATACCATGACGTAGTGAAAGGGAATTCCTATAGCTTTCTTTAAGGTTACTAGTAAGGTCTTCATATTTACCAAAGCCACATAGATCATGGGCGGCATAAATTCCTGTAAGCATAGCAGAAAACTGCCCAAACCCTAAAAAAGGCATAATAGATCCAAAACAGTTGCCAACAAAAAAGGTGTTACCAATTCTAGGCGTTTGACAAGTGCCAATTTGATACCTTGTTACTTGAAATTGATCTGTTATTCTTAGGTTTTGATTCAAATCCTTACAGGCCTGGTTATAAAATCTGTCCCAAAGCATTTCTTCATCCAATTTCTTATTTTCTTCATAATCAGGAAAACCAATTACAATTTGAGCTTCCTTGTCAGACAAAGGGATAAAATAACCATAACCCTTTGGTGCAAAATGATGATTTAGCCATGCCTTTACCCCATATTGATCAAAGTTACCCTCAACAGTAGCACCTTTTAATGTGACAGTGAGATCATTACTAAACAGCTGTATTTTTGAAGTATATGCTGCATCTCCAGTAGCCACGATAACATGGGTAAATTCTTGGAGAAGATGCTCATAAGTATATTTAGAATTAAAAATAATTTTGCTTTTAACCTGTCTTGCCAGTTGATTTTCTAAAGAATCAACATCTCTTCCTCTTAGTGAAGTGAATCCAATATGACCTTCTATAGTAGCCTTTTCTTTTTCACTAATAATCTGCAGTTCTTTAATGTTACTTAAAGGGTGGAGGTTTATGTCATGCTCTTCTGATAGATAAGAAATTTCGTCGACGACTGGGCGAGTTAATATAGACATAAATATTTCCGCATTTATAAACCGGTCACCGACTACCCTTCGTTTTTCAAAAATCGTAGGTTTAATGCCGTTTTTCTCTAAAGTTATCGCGCAGGATAATCCAGATAAACCAGCACCCATAATTGCAACCTTCATGTTAATTCCACCTTTACACTTATTATTTTTTTACTTCCAACCCTCCCATTTATTACTTTAGTTTAAAATCCTAATAAATGATATTATAGTTATGTAAACCAATTTCAAAATAAAGGGGGAGAAGACATAGTGAATAAATTTGTTAAAAGTGCTTTAGTATGTATACTTTTTGTCACATTAGGTTTTTCATTTACAGCTGAAGCGGCTTATGTTCACCGTGTAGGGGCAGGTGAGAGTCTTTATTTAATAGCACAAAAATATGATGTCAGTATTCAAGAAATATTATCAAATAATCGGTATCTAAGAAATCACAACACTATTTTTCCTAAACAAGTTTTAATTATACCTAAATCACAAGAACCGGGAACATATGTAGTGAGAGCTGGTGATTCTCTACACAAAATTTCACAACAATTCGGAGTATCAACTACTCAAATAGCAAGTAAAAATGGATTAGCTAATCCAGATAACTTACATGTTGGACAGGTTTTGTTAATACCCGAGAAAGATTTTAAAACAACAAAGCCTATAGAACCAACCACCTACACAGTTAAACCTGGAGATAGCCTATATAGAATTTCTAAAAGCTTAGGCATAAGTATGGGATCCCTTGCTGAAATAAATGATTTAGAGAATATTAATTTTATTTATGTAGGACAAGTATTGAAGGTGCCTGAAAAGGATAAAAATATAGCACCTCAACCACAGACAGAGGCAAACTTCGAGCATTCAGTAACACAGTTATCAAAAATGTATCCAGATACATTTTATTTAAAAGGAGAAGGTCGTGGGAATAAAATTGCACTAACCTTTGATGATGGACCAAATCCAACTTATACACCACAAGTATTAGATGTATTAAAAAGATATGATGTTGCAGCAACTTTCTTTGTGTTGGGTAGTAGAGTAGAGAGACATCCCGAAATTGCAAAGCGAATTGTCAATGATGGTCATGTCATAGCAAATCATACTTGGAGTCATCCAAATATGCGTAATATATCAACAGAAACCATAGTTAATGAAATGAAGCAAACTGAAAATGCAATAAAAAATGCAACTGGTAAAAGTACAGCATTAATGAGACCACCTTATGGGGCTGTTACGAGTAATGTAATCGAAGATTTAAGCACATTAGACTATAAAGCAATTAATTGGTCTGTTGATTCTGTAGACTGGAGGGACCAAGACGTAGATAAAATTTTAATAAATACGTTATCTGGTATAACTGGTAACGATATTGTTCTTTTCCATGATGCAGGTGGAGACAATCAATCTAGACAAGCTACAGTTCTTGCAATAGCAGAAATAATTGAAACATTAAGGATGCAGGGCTATGAGTTTACTACAACAGATGAAATTTTAAATGTAAATCCTTATAAGTAAAGTAATGAATAACGCTAAATGTATATTTAGCGTTATTTGTTTTTGTACAGGAATTTGTGGGTATAATATCTTTATAAAAAAGCAGGAGGTCAATTTATGGGACAGCTAAAATCTTTTTTGCCGGTGATAGATCATGAATCAAAAGTACTAATACTTGGGTCTATGCCCGGAGTTAAATCTTTAGAAGAAAATCAATACTATGGCAATGCAAGGAATCATTTTTGGAAAATAATATATAAGCTTTTTAATAAGGAAATTGAACAAGATTACAATAAAAAAATAAAGTTGTTAAAGGGAAATAAAATAGCTTTGTGGGATGTGATAAATACCTGTTATCGAAAAGGAAGTCTTGATGCAAATATCATTGCAGAACAGCCAAATGATATAGTAGCACTTCTAGAAGAATATCCAAATATTAAGTTTGTAGGTTTTAATGGCACTAAAGCATTTACTACATATAAAAAGCACATAGGCATTCAATCTTTGACTGAGCTGGAATATGCAAAACTACCCTCTACTAGTCCTATTCCTGGGAAAAACATAAAAACTTTAGAAGAGAAAATTGAATCGTGGTCAATTATTTTAGACTACATACATTAATTAGACTTCCTTTTTGCCCTGCTTTTTTTATCTTTATATGTGCTATAGCTGACCTTTAAATCTTTGGCATAACCGTTAAAACCGTTGGCCGCCAAACCGATAATGATACCATCCAAGATGCCCTTTCTAATATTGTGAGGTGATATATAAACAATTCCAACGATAATGCCTAAGACAAGTTTAAAAAGCGGTTCGAAAGTAATAAATCTGGTTTAAAATGTTCTTCTAAAAGTTGATGAGATACCAATAATTATAGAAACCATAAGTGGAAAATCGTATTCTTTCATAGAAAAGCTCCTTTTCGTAATATCTATTTTTGCAATATACTTTATGTGAAAAGTAAAAAAAGCGTGATTTATTAATTGATTTGCAACAAAACACTTGTTCGGTATATAATAGATTGAAGTAATCACGAAAAGAGGGAAAGAATTGCTAGGAAGAACCCATGTTGCATTAGGCATGACAATGTCGTTAATAATAATTATATTAATTAGTGCACCGATATACTTTGATAATAATCTGATAGCTATAAGTGTAGTTTTAATTGGCGCACTTTTACCAGATTTAGATATGGGCAACGGTACGCTATCGAATAAGTTTGGGATATTTAAAGAAAAGCATATAAGAAAAGTTTGGTTATTTATTTTAGGACTGCTTGCCATTGTAGCTTTTATTTTTTTTAGAACAACTACCTTTTTCTACGGGATTATACTGATCTTGTTTCTAGGTTTTCTAATGTCTGAAAGTTTTGCAAAAAAAGGTTATCGGCTTTTAAGAAGCTTTGTGCAAGCGTTAGTTGCCTTTGGTTTTATAGCTGCTGCATATCATTATAGACACTTTCCCTTAATATGGGTTGGTGTTATTTTACTAATACTATTGATCAGTAAACATAGAGGGTTTTCACATTCACTAATATTTGCAGCGCTTACAATTTTAGCCGTACGCCATATTAGTCTGTTTTACGGAGAGGTAGACTATAGCGTGATTTTTGGCGCAAGTATTATATCTCATATTATAGGGGACATGTTTACAAGAGGTGGAGTTAAATTATTTTTACCTTTTAGTCAAAAAAGAAAAAGATTCCCCCTTACTATTAAAACCGGGGGGAAATTAGAAAATATCGTTTTTATTATTGCTTGTATAATCACCTTTACTTTAACAAGAAAGCTTTAATTAATAAAAATAAATTTAACGATCATTACAGAAAGAATAGAACTAAAAATAACATAGAAAATATGCAGCTTAAAATAAGCTGCAATAGTTGCAACAACAGCTCCGATAAATCCTACTAAAGGTACGCCTTCTTCTACTGATAATACACCAGGAAAAATAAGTGCGCCTAAAGCAGCAAATGGAATCATTTTCAACCATAGATTTATTCTTTTGGGTAGTTTTATATGATCAACGATAAATACGGGAAGTAATCTTGGCAGGTAAGTGACGAAAGCCATACCTATTATTATCATATACAATCTCATTGCCTCACTCTCCTTTAATAAGGTAGGAACCGAAAAAACTAGCTATTAACGTGGATATAACTATTGCCCAACCAGGATTAATATAGTTTGTTATTAAGATACAAAGAAGCGCACTTAGACCAGCTACAATTCCCATGCGCCACTGATCCCTTATTGCTGGTATTAATAGGGCAATAAACATGGCATAAAGACCCATGGACATACTGTTACCAATCGAAGGAGGAATGACCATGGCCAAGAGTCCTCCAGCTAATGTACCACTTACCCAAGCACTATAAGCACCTATTAGTAAACCACCAATATAATATAAATTATAATTTTTTTCATCCTGTTCCTTTGCTAAAGATAGAAAAGCAAAAGTTTCATCAGTAATCATAAAAGATAACGGAATTTTTTTAATAGTAGGAAATGATTTTAGTTTATTCATCAAAGACATACTCATAATAAAATGTCTAAAGTTTAAGACAAAGGTTGCAATAATAATTTCTATTCCTAAAGCTTGCATTAAAAGCATATTTATTGCCATAAACTGACTTGCTCCCGCATATACAAATAGAGACATTAAAAAAGCAAAGCTAAGGCTATATCCACTTTGGAGTGTAATAACACCAAATGAAATTGCAATAGGAAAATAGCCTATAATAATAGGAAATGACGAGGTCAATCCCCTTAAAAATTCTGATTTATTCTCTTTTGAAAATTTAGTTGAAGGTTTGTTCATATTGTGTATTGAATGAGAAGAATGATCCATAAAAAATGCGCTCCTAAACTATATAATTTACAATCCTTGTTTAATATAACATTGACAAAACAAAATAGTCAATTTGTAAAAAAAGGGTAGCTGTTTACATATTAAGGTAAATGATATATAATTTACTAATAGTGTTTAATAAAATATAAAATAAGTAATTGGTTATAAAATATAAAGATTATGGAACTTAATTTTTAAAAGTAACGTCTTATTAATTAGAAGTTAATTATAATAATATATTAAATGATAAAGTGGAGGACAATGGTGTGAAAAGAAAGCTATCTTTTATTTTAATGATAATAACATTTTTCTTAACGGGATGCGAAATCAATACAACGAGTAGTGTAATAGGAGACATACCTTTTGAAGTTGTGACTACAAGGTCGATTGAAAATGAAGCGGTATTAAGGTGGTATGAAAGATCAAGAAAAGAAGAAGGTGCTTTTAAATTCGATGATGAAGAATATACATATATTTTAATTAGTGCTGGAGAAAGGCGTACTGGTGGATACAGTTTAAATACAATGTCTATTACGGGGGACAATAAACATTTAAATGTAAAAGCTAAACTTATTGAACCACTCCCAAGCTCCATGGTTGTACAAGTAATCACCTATCCGAGTCAACTTGTTAGGATTGAAAAGGATAATAGAGAAGTTGTATTAAAAGAATTAATTCGTGAAAGAAGACAATTAGGTTCATAGAGAAACCCCTCAACTGCCTATTACTAGGTGCTGAGGGGTTTATATTGTTAAACAAAAGCGTCATAAATAACCTGTATTGCTTTTTCAAATTGATCATTTTCTATACCAACAATAATATTAAGTTCGCTAGAACCTTGATCAATCATCCTAATATTAATTTTTGCATTAGATAATGCTGTAAATATTGTAGATGCAATCCCAGGACGGTAGGCCATACCATGACCTACTGTAGCAACGAGGGCCATGTTTGGATGTACCTCAAGAAGATCTGGACAACAGTTTTTATTAATGTCATTAACTAGTTTTTCTAAAGTACCGTTTACTAGTTGATTATCATCAACGACTACAGAAATTGAATCTATACCGGATGGAATATGTTCAAAGCTTACCCTATGATTTTCGAAAATAGTAAGTAGTTTTCTAACATAACCAATTTGTGCATTCATTTGATTTTTTTCTACTGAAATAACAGTAAAATCTTTTTTACCTGCAATTCCTGTAATTGGAATCTCATCTAAATCGACAGATGCGTCCTTTAAGATCATCGTACCTTCATCTTCTGGGGCATTAGTATTTCTAATATTTATCGGTATGCCCACCTTTAAAACCGGGAAAATTGTTTCCTCATGGAGTACTTTTGCTCCCATGTAAGAAAGTTCTCTAAGTTCTCTATAAGTAATTTTGTTAATAGATTTAGGCTTGTTTACAATTCCAGGGTCTGCTACTAATAAACCAGAAACATCTGTCCAGTTTTCATAGACTGTTGCTTTCGTTGCAGTGGATACGATAGCTCCAGTAATGTCAGAACCACCTCTAGAGAATATTTTAATATCCCCATTAGGCATAGACCCGTAAAAACCTGGAATTACAGCATATTCAACATTTTGTAGACGACTGCGCATTAATTCTTTGGTTTTACTAAGATCTAACTGTCCATTTATATCAAATCGAATAACATCTTTGGCGTCAATAAACTCAAAGTTAAGTAGATGACTTAAAATGACACCATTTAAAAACTCACCCCGACTAGCCATATAATCCAAAGTTGTACCCTTATTAATATTTTCTACAATTTCTTGGAAATAAGGCTGTAAATCTAAATCTATTTTTAAGTCTAGTACGATCTCTTTATATCTTTTTTGTATCGTTTTTAAAATATCTTCATATGGTGTGTTTGTACAACAACATGAATGACACTGATATAATAAATCAGTAATTTTTGTGTCAGATGAAGATCTTTTCCCAGGTGCAGATGGAACGACATATCTTCGCGTTTTATCATTGTGTATAATTGATTCTACTTTTTTAAATTGGGTGGCATTTGCTAAAGAGCTTCCACCAAATTTAACAACCTTAAGTGACATAATTAATCCCCCTAAAAATTCCTTGTTTGTATAAGTAATAATTATAATAATTTATAAATAAAAAGTCAAATTTTATTAATATTTAGAAAATAATATTATCTTTCTAATGCTAGGTGGTGTCTTTTATGAGCATAGTATCATATATAGATATGAAGTACTTATAATTGCAAGAAAGTTTATAAATATACATTTCTATATAGATACTGAAATATTAACAAGTAAATAATGTAATAAATGATGTACATTTTATATGTTATAATAGGAATACTCATGTACATTAAGGGGGGGCTTTATTTGCAAAGAATTATTGAATTAATGATTAGCTCAGGAGAGTCAGGTGTAAACTTAGCATTATTTATTCTTTTACCAGTAATGGTAATCATGATGGCACTGATGAGAGTGTTAGATGATAAAGGATTTCTAAAAACAATTGCAGTGAAACTGTCACCACTACTTATTCTTTTTGGTTTACCAGGTTTAGGCGTATTTGCTATACTGCAGATTTTATTTATAAGTTTTGCAGCACCAATTGCAACGCTAAAAATTGCAGATCAAGATGAATCAATTACAAACCGCCGTATTGCAGCAACATTAGCAGCAATTCTTCCTATGTCACAAGCTAATGCAACTTTTCCTTTAGCTGTAGTAGGATTAAATCTTCCAATTACAATGTTAACATCTGTATTAGGTGGCTTATTATCCGGTTTTCTTGCATATAAATTTGCAGGAGAAGATACGGAGGATCACGTTAAGAAAGTAAAAAATGAAGGTGTTTCCTTAAAAGAAGAGAAGAAAAAGAGCAAAATCATACAGTCATTATTTAGGGGTGGAGAAGAAGGTTTACAAATTGTTTTAAAAGCGATACCACCATTAGTACTGTCCATTTTTGCCGTTAATATATTAAGAGAAATAGGTGCAATTTCATTAGTAGAATCTTTACTGTCACCATTATTAGTGCGTGTTGGTGTGCCGGGTATTGCGGTCCTTCCTATGGCAACTAAGTATCTAGCAGGGGGAACAGCAATGATGGCTATAACCATGGAGTTATTAGCTGAAGGAAGCATGACAGCCGTTGAATTGAATCGAATTGCAGGATTTACAATTAATACCTTTGATGCTGTTGGATTAGCATTACTACTTTCTTCTGGACCAAGAGTTTCTGCAGTTGCAAAACCAGCTATTAAAGCAGCCTTAATAGGTATACTATTCAGAGGAATTCTACATCTCATTATATTTTAATACAAATAAAGCATCCTTTTTCAAAAAAAGGATGCTTTATTGTATTAAAATCAGTGTAGTTTTAAAACTTCTATCTATTAGACCCAAGCACATACAATTAGATGAAATTGACGTAATATCTCCATTAATGTTAAATCATATGTATAGGGAGGAGTGTTACTATTTAATAAAGCTAGCACAAGTATCAAATATTAATATACCTATTTGTGATCCAACAAAACCTAGAAATGAATAGCAAAGTAGGTAAATGATACTATTTTTTAGGAAGCACCTATCCTTATTCGTTGAAAATATGATATACTTTTTATAGATTAAAGTGTAACCTAATCCCAGCGAACATATGTTTGACACACCTAAACATTTATGTTAAAATATAACAAAAGATGAAAGGATTGAACACTAATGAAAAAGTCAAGTGAAAAGAGTAATCTTGAGATGCTAAGGAAAGAATTGAATGACTTAATAAAGAAAAATGATGGTAAAATAACTCAAGAAATTATTGAAATTAGTCAAAAACTTGATGAAGTAATTGTTGAATGTGTCCGAAATAATACTTGAAACTCCCTCTTTATTATTTATGCAAAAAAAGAGGGAGTTTTTTATTGATTAATTATTGATTTTGTGGGGTAAAACTACGTTTTTCTAATTCCGAATCAAGCATAAAAATCGCAGGATTATCTTCGCCGATTTTTTTCACCTTATTAAGTAAAGACGTCATCATAGCTTCTTCTTCCACTTGCTCATCAACAAACCAATTTAAAAAGCTTATACAAGGGTAATTCTTTTCTTCAATCGCAATGTCCATAATACTATGTATTCTTTTTGTTACAAACTTTTCATGATTTAATGCAATTTCCATAACTTGAGCTAAGGAATCAAAATCATTTTTAGGGTCATCAAATCCTTGAATATTTATTCTTCCCCCTGCATCGTTAATAAAGTTGAAAAATTTCATTGCGTGAAAGCTTTCTTCTTCAGCCTGTACTTTAAAAAAGTTAGCAAATCCATCTAAATCTCTATCCAAGCAATAAGCGGACATGGCTAAATAGTAATTCGCTGATGCAAACTCGTATTTAAGCTGTTCATTTAATTCTTTTACTAATTTTTCTGTTAACATTTAAATCTCTCCTTCTATTTATCCTAAATATAGTCCATATTAATATACCCAACATAAATCCAGTTAATCTATAAAAAATATTTTAATAGGTTGAAAACATTAAGTGATATATGGGATAATATTACTACTATAAAATATAAGCAAACAGTTATTTAAATGTATGTATAAGATGTACAGCAACTTAGAAAAAAATCAAAAAATGGAGTGATATAATGAGATACGAAGGAGCGGTATATAGGCCTCCTAGTGAAGCTTTTAGTTTAATCATACAAGTTACAATAGGGTGTTCTCACAATAAATGCACATTCTGTAGCATGTATAAAGACAAGCACTTTAAAATAAGAAATCTGGAAGAAATAGAAGAAGATTTACTGCTGGCTAGAGAACACTACAATCATGTAAAACGAGTATTTTTAGCAGATGGTGATGCACTAACACTTAAAACTGAGGATTTAAAATACATATTAAAAAGAATTCAATCTATATTCCCAGAATGCGAAAGAGTGGGAATATACAGTGGACCAAAAGATATATTAAGGAAAAGTGTTGAGGAATTATCCGAGTTAAATAAACTAGGGTTGGGAATTGCGTACTTAGGAATAGAATCAGGAAGCGATGATATATTAAAAGAGATTAATAAAGGTGTAACTTCCGAGGAAATGATTGAAGCAGGTAAGCGTATTGTAAAGTCAGGGATCAAACTTTCTGTTACATTAATTTCAGGATTAGGCGGAATTGCAAATTGGAAGGAACACGCAATGGAATCAGCAAAAGTAATTAATGGAATAAACCCAGATTACCTAGGGTTATTAACCTTAATGGTACAGCCAGGTACAAAAATGTATGACCAAATACAAAATGGCAGTATTGAATTGTTGTCTCCAGAAGAGGTTATGGTAGAAACAAAACTTTTACTTGAAAATTTAGAGGTAACTGATTGTGTATTTAGAAGTAATCATGCATCTAACTATGTAGCACTGCAAGGAGTGTTACCGAAAGATAAAAATAACTTAATAACACAAATTAATCAAGTCTTAAAACAAGGTAATGGTTATAAAGGAGAAGCATTTAGGCGATTGTAATGTTAAAAAATTAAAAATTATTTGACATTAATCAACTTTTAATTTAATATATAATATCAAGAATAGAATTTAACAATATATAAGCAATGAAGAGAAGAGTAAGGATAGAGTGTAGTTAAAGCGAGTTGGTGATAGTGAGAGACCAATACGAAGGCTGTCTTGAAAAACATCTCAGAGCTCCTAACCGAAATCTAATGAAAGTAGACTTAGGCGGAACCAAACCGTTATAATTGGACAGCATCGAGTAATTTCTGTGCTGCTAAGAGAGTATTTTACTAATAAAGGTGGTACCGCGGAAGTAACCTTTCGCCCTTATGATATAGGGCGAAAGGTTTTTTTATATAGTAAGAAGGAGAATTTACTTACTCACACTATTGTTTAGGAGATTAATTATACTTAAATATTAAAGTTTATGCTTGTAAGAAAATAAAGGGAGGATAACTAGAATGAATTCATTAATTTTACCGAAAGACTATGATCCAGGTTTAAACATTAAAGAAACAGCAGTTGCAATAAAGCAGATAAAAGATTACTTTGAACAAAATTTGGCAGAAGCTTTAAATTTAACAAGGGTTTCAGCGCCATTATTTGTCTTATCAGATACTGGTATGAACGATAATTTAAATGGTGTGGAAAGACCTGTTGCTTTTGATTTAAAAGGGATGGATGGAAAAGAAGTAGAAATTGTTCACTCTCTTGCAAAGTGGAAACGCATGGCATTACATAGGTATAGCTTTGATGTTGGGGAAGGCATATATACAGACATGGATGCAATAAGAAGGGATGAAGATTTAGACAATATTCATTCAATTTATGTTGATCAATGGGATTGGGAACAAATTATTGCCAAAGAAGACAGAACAGAAGAAACATTAAAAAATACTGTAAATAAGATTTATAGTGTTTTCAAAAAAACTGAAGATTACTTAGCAATGCTCTATAACAACTATGAAAAGGTATTACCGGAAAACATCACATTTATAACAACACAGGAATTAGAAAATCGTTACCCTGATTTAACATCAAAAGAAAGAGAAAATGAAATTGCAAAAGAAAAAGGTGCTGTATTTATAATGAAAATTGGTGGGGACCTAAAATCAGGGGAAAAACATGATGGAAGGGCACCGGATTATGATGACTGGGAACTAAATGGGGATATTATTCTCTGGTTCCCTACTTTAGAAATGGCCTTAGAGCTTTCATCAATGGGAATACGTGTTGATGAAAAGGCCCTAGAAGCGCAATTGAAAGAAGCTGGTTGTGAAGAAAGACAGTCACTATTATTTCACCAGTCAATACTAAATAAAAAACTTCCGTATACAATAGGTGGTGGAATTGGTCAGTCAAGGATATGTATGTTTTTTCTTAAAAGAGCACATATAGGCGAAGTACAGTCTTCAATTTGGCCCGAGGATATGATAGAAACTTGCGAAAAATCCAATATATTTTTATTATAAAACTAGAAGGGATTTTCCCTTCTAGTTTTGTAATGAGAAGGCGTATGTGTATACTAGTCTTAAATTTAAAATAAAGGATTTTAAAAGTTGCTGAAGAATACCATAATATCTAGTAATACAAAGCGTATAAAAATTTACTGTGCTTAGGAGGAATAAAATGAAAGATTTAGATCAAATGCCTTTAGAAATAAAAAAAGCATATGCCAAGATTTTATCTATCACATTATCTGTTAAAGGTTCAATTGAGCAGTCAAAATTAATAAACTTCTATAGGTTATTAGCCAATATAAAATTAAACATTTCTGATAGGTACAGCCTATTCCCTTTACATGCAAACAATCCAAAAGATTTAGAAGCATTATGTAGAGAAGTAGTAGAAGGATTATCCGATCAAGAAATAAATATTGTGAGATTTTCTTTAATGAAAGATATGCTTATTATAATGAATGTAAGCGATGACCCATCATATGAAGAGGAAGCTGTATTTCATAGCGTAAGAAAAAATTTAAATGTACCTGAAGAATATGTAGTTTACTTTAAAGATGAGATAGAAAATGATCAAAGCTTTCCTGAAATGGTGGCGGAGAAAGAAGCATTATCAGAGGTTGTGAAAAAAGAAGGTATAAAAGTAGCAGCATTAACAGCACCTTATTTTTGTCATAAGTTAGTTGTAAATAGCAAATTTAATAAAAAATATAAAAAATCGACATTTTTATCTCTTAGTGAAATCATGTATAATAAACGTAGGGGACGTTCAAAAAAGATGAAGAAATTTTTAATACCAATGGCTTTAGGTGCTGCCAGCTATAGTGTAACAAAAACATTAATTGAAGCTAGAAAGAGAAAAGCTGAACATCTAAAGAAGTTAACTTCGAACAAAGCATTAGAACTGCAAAATCGAGCGATTAATTACTTGGAACAGGATATTAAGACTTTGACTGATCCATCTATGTTACAAAGCGATGAAAATCCCGGAGTTGAAGAAAAAATTATACTGATTAGAAAAGCTGTTGCGCAATTGAAAACATCCAAACCAAAATTATTATAGAACTAGAGGAGTGTTAGTTTGTTATTAAAATCGAAACATATCAAATTGGTTACTATCAGTCTATTTGTGTTTTTTCTTCTGACCGCTTGTTCCTTTACAATGAAAGATGATGAAGAAACATTTAAAGAAACAGAGCCTACCACAGTAGTTGATGAACAAGAAGAAAGCACACCAGAACCAGTCTATATTACAATCTCAGCCGTAGGGGATGTAATGGCCCACATGTCCCAAATAAATGCACAATACAGAAATGATATAGATGATTATGATTTTACAAATAATTTTAAACATATGAAGCCTTATATTACGGATGCTGATATAGCCTTAGCTAATTTAGAAACAACTTTTGGTGGTGCAGAGAGAGGATATTCAGGTTTTCCTTTATTTAATGCCCCGGATGCTTTGGCTGACGGACTAGCAGATGCAGGGTTTGATATTATTGCTACTGCTAATAACCATACCATTGATACTGGCATAACTGGTGCGAATAGAACGATAGACGTGCTAAGAGATCGTGATCTTGGGGTAATTGGCACTAGAAAAAGTGTAGATGAAGAAAGTTACATGATTAAAGACGTAAATGGGGTAAAAGTAGGATTTACTGCTTATACCTATGAAACAAAAAGGCAAGGGGAGACAAAAACCTTAAATGGGATCCCTATACCAAAAGACTATGAGGATTTAATCGACACTTTTTCATATGAATATATGGAACAAAGCTATGAGGAAATGGAGAATCGGGTTAATCATCTAAGAGAAGCCGGCGCAGAAGCCATTGTGTTTTTTATGCATTGGGGTGACGAGTATCAAAGACAGCCTAATCAGTTTCAAAAGATGATTGCTCAGAAATTATCTGAGTTTGGCGTAGATATTATTTTTGGAAGTCATCCTCACGTAGTACAACCAATAGAATTAATCAAAAACGAAGTTAATGATCATCAAACCGTAGTAGTTTATTCAATGGGGAATTTTATATCAAACCAGCGACATGAAACCTTAAATAATCGTTATACGGAAGATGGACTGATGGTAACAGTGGAATTAAAGAAAGATTTTGAAGAAGATACCATCTCCATTAACAATGTGAAGTATATGCCAACCTGGGTTTATAGGTACACAGAAAATGGAAGGTTTGTTTATGAGGTCATACCTGTTCTTGATTATATTGAAAACAAACAAAGCTATGAGCTTTCTGATGAAATAGCATCAAGAATTTTAAACTCTAAAGAGAATACAAAAGGGTTAGTTGACCTTGAAGATGAATTATTGAGGACTAAACCCGTATTTAAAAGAAATTAATAAAATGTTATAGATGTAGAAGGAAAAATGTATTAATTTGGAGAAATTACCTTAGCAGGATTTCCAAATTATGAGTTCTTAAAACTTTTTTATGGAATATTTTAATGTGGTGACAACATATAGTGCTTTTAGGTTAGATTTTATTCGAGTATGAATACTCGAATAAAATACTAACTTTATAGTAAGGGGGATGAAGATGAAAATTGGTATACCACAGAGTTTGCTGTATGCTTATTACTATCCATTTTGGAAAACTTACTTCGAGGAAATAGGATTTGAAGTAGTGACAACGCCAATGACAACAAAAGGAATAATTGATAAAGGTGTAAAAGGGTCGGTTCCAGAAATATGTGTACCCATAAAAGTATATATTGGGCATGTCCTTACACTTTTAGAACAAGATGTAGATTACATTTTTGCTCCGCGTTTTGTATCTATAGAGAAAGGTCAATTTTTTTGCCCAAAGTTTATGGGGTTACCAGATATGCTACGCCACTCTTTTAAAAATATTGAAGAGAAGCTTATTTCACCCACAATTCAATCACACAGTGACAATATAGCAGTACCGAGTAAGAACTATAAGATCTTTGAAGAAAAATTTAATATATCCAGTAAGCTTAATCAAAGTGCATTAGAAAAAGCAGAAAAAGTCTGGTTTAAATTTAGAGAATACTCTAGAAAGGGATATTCTGCCTTAGAAGCTGCTGATATTGCCTTAGGTAATTGTACAGAGGAAGAATACAATCATGAACCTAAAGAAAATATGGAAGTAACAATTGGATTAGTTGGTTATGTTTATAATATTTATGATACTTTTATTAGTATGGATATATATAATCGACTTAAAGAAATGGGTGTAAAAGTAAGAACTTTTGAAATGCTTCCAGAGGATTTGCTAAAGGCATCTTTAAAAAATATGCCTAAGACAATGTTTTGGACATTTAGCGATAAGCTTTTAGCTGCAGGATATCACTTTTATCAAGATGATCAGGTCGATGGGCTTGTACACGTAACAGCTTTTGGATGTGGACCAGATTCGATGCTGGGTAAACTATTAGAAGTGGACTCAGAAGAATACAACAAACCTTTTATGACAGTAAGGGTAGATGAACATACAGGAGAAAACCATTTACAAACGCGAATAGAAGCATTTGTAGATATGATTAAAAGAAAAAAAATGAAAGTAAAGCGAGGTGCCTAAACAATGAAGGTATCTTTTCCATATATGGGAACGACGGTTGTATATAAAAAGTTGCTAGAACTTTTAGGCCACGAAGTAATTATGCCGCCAAAACCAAGTCAACATACAATTAATTTAGGGGTGAAATATAGTCCAGAGTTTGCTTGTTTTCCGTTAAAAGTTATTATGGGAAGCTATATGCAAGCAATTGAAAAAGGTGCGGAAGTTATGATCACTTCAGGTGGACATGGACCCTGTAGAGCAGGTTTTTATGAGCAAGTACATAGCAGAATTTTAAAACAAGAGGGGCACAATGTAGAATTTATTGTGTTTAACTCATTATTTAGAGACTATAAAAGTTTTATTAATAATGTATTGAAAATAAAAAATAAAAAGTCATGGTTTACCGTAGGAAAATCGTTGCTTCTAGTGTATGATATGATTAAAAAATTAGATATCCTTGAAAAAGAAGTTGAAAGAATTCGAGCATATGAAGTAAAAAAAGGCGAAACAACAAAAACTTGGGAGCAAATTCAATTGCTATTTGACAAAGCCAATACTAAAAAAGAAATAAAAGAGGCTTTTCATAAAGGCCAAGAATTACTCTCAAATATAAAGCAAACCGATGTAGAATCAGATAGAAAAATAAGGATAGGAATCGTTGGAGAGATTTATGTTGTAATGGAGCCATCCATAAATATGAAAATGGAAGAGCTTTTAGGTAACCTTGGAGCTGAGGTAGAAAGGTCACAGTATTTATCTAATTGGATCAGCTACAATGCCTTGCCTAAGTTTCTTAGAAAAGGGACACATGAAAAACAAATATTAGAAAAAGGTGAAAAATATATCCCAATTGAGATTGGTGGCCATGCGAAATTAACAATGGGGCAAATTGTTGACTTTAGTGATCGTGGTTTTGATGGTGTTATACATCTAATGCCTTTTGGGTGTTTACCTGAATTAGTATCCCAAAGTATTGTGCCTAAAGTTACAGAAGAGTTAGGAATTCCAGTTCTTACCCTATCAATTGATGAACAAATGGGTGTTGCAAATACCCTTACAAGAATAGAAGCCTTTTTAGATCTAGTAAAAGGAAAACAAGCTAAAAAAATATCATAAGGGGATGGCCAGGATGCAAGAAGTTTATTTAGGAATTGATGTAGGATCCGTTAGTACAAACATAGTAGCTACAAAAGAAGATGGAGAAGTTTTATTTAGTAAATACATAAGAACAAATGGACAGCCATTAGATTCTGTAAAAAAAGGATTAAAAGAATTAGCTAACACTGTGGGGAATGAAGTGACTGTTAAAGGTGTGGGAACGACTGGTAGTGGAAGACAGTTAATTGGCGTAATGGTAGGGGCAGATGTTGTAAAAAATGAGATAACAGCCCATGCCACAGCAACCATACATGAAGTTCCAAATGTTAGGACTATTTTTGAAATTGGAGGACAAGATTCAAAAATAATTGTAATAGAAGATCAGATGGTGACTGATTTTGCAATGAATACAGTCTGTGCTGCTGGAACGGGCTCATTTTTGGATCATCAATCTGAGCGATTAGGTATTCCTATTGAGGAGTTCGGCGACCTAGCTTTAACATCCAAAAGAGATGTACGAATAGCAGGTAGGTGTACAGTTTTTGCTGAATCAGATATGATTGCAAAACAACAATTTGGGTATTCTAAGGCGGAAATCATTCAAGGACTATGTGATGCACTAGTAAGAAATTATATTAATAATTTAGGTCGGGGTAAAAAACTAGAACCTCCTTTTGTTTTTCAAGGGGGCGTTGCTGCTAATGTGGGTATTCGAAGTGCTTTTGAGAAAGAAATTAATCAAGAAGTTATTATACCAAAGCATTTTAACATTATGGGCGCCCTAGGTGCTTCAATTTTAGCAAAAGAACATATAAAGTCTACTGGAGAAAAGACCAATTTTAGAGGGTTTGAAGCAGCTGATTTAGATTTTATACCTTCTACCTTTGATTGTGCAGACTGTTCAAATCACTGTGAAGTAATAAAAGTAGAACTGGATAGTAAAGTAGCTGCCATGTGGGGAGATCGTTGTGGAAAGTTTACTAACAGTCTATAGTCACATTTAAGATTACATATAATTTGTAAAATGAAAAAGAACACATTTAACCAGCGTCTGGACGGTTTCTCATGACGCTGAATAAATGTGTTCTTTATATATACGCTTTGTCAATTCTATATTTTAATATTAATGTTTTTATCTAAATTAATATTAGAACTTTATGTCTTGTGTATATTGCTCTAACTTTTCCAGTAGTGCAACGTATTTTGCCTCTGTTTCATCGCTATTAAGACGGATTTTACTAGCTTCAAATGCTTCATCAACTATTTCTTTCGTTTTTTGATCAAAACTTCTTTCTGCAAAAGTAAAAATAGCGGTATCTTCCTTATCTATGTGACGGTGAAGTAGGTCAGTATAGCAAGTAGCATTGGCGATGATATCGATTTCTGCGTTATCATGACCTTCCTTAGATCGTAACAGTGCATCTTCTAGGTTTTTAATAAACAATCTTCCTAAATCGTGTTCTGCCAGCATACCATATATTGGGCCGTTTTTTATTTCTACGCCTAATTCTGCTGACATTTTATCAAATAAAATATCTTCTTCTTTCCCGTGGTGAAATTTATCTGCATAGTTTCGAATAAAATCAATAGCATCAAAAAAACCTTCATAATGCACCTTTTTTGTATTATATACCTCTATACAAAGTTTTTTTACTACTGTTAATATACGTAAAATATTTTTATGTTCTGATACAAGAACTTCTGTTGCTTTCATTATTCATCCTCCTTAACATATTTTAATTTAGTTTTATTATAGACGTATTTTATATATTTAGCCGTGATATAAATCAAAAAAATAAATTAATATGTATTTAAATTTTAAAAAAGGTTATAATCTTATAGGATAAGGATGTGAGCAGATGAAAATTGGTGGGTATGCACATAAAGACGGAATCACATTTTTTAATAATATTTTTAAAGTCAAAGCTACTTATTATAATAATAGAGTTGACTATGATATTCAGTGGATATTACCACCAAGATGGCTAAGAAAAGTTTCCAAAATACCTTTTTTAAATGGTATTTTAATTTTTTTCTATCAATGGAAAATTATAAATAAAAAAATTAGGGTTGTTTTTTGTGCACTAACTTTTTTACTAATACTGGACCTAATATTTAATTTTATGGAACCTTTTCGGACTTATGAAGTATGGATTTATATAATGATTGGTATTGTAAGCGTATTAAATCATAAAAGTATATTAAAAATTCTTAAATTTCATGGGGCAGAACATAAAATTATTAACTGTTATAGTGAAAAAGGCTATATAGACATAAATGAGGTTGAACAATCATCAAGATTTAACAAAAAATGTGGGTCTAACCTTGTGACAATTTTTTTGATCCTTTATGTTTTGACTAGTTTTCTTAAAATAAATTATTTAATATTTTATTTGTTTCTTTTAATTGTGGCATTACAAATAACAAAGTATTTATCCAAAATGCAAAATAAATTTTTAGAATCCTTAAATATTCTTCAATACATTACAGTAAGAGAACCTAGCTTGTTTGAGTTAGAAGTAGGTATACAAGGGTTTAACAAGTTACTACAGGTTACAGCAATATATAATAATGAGCAAAATAAAAGAAAAATTTAAATTTCAAAAAAGTTCATTTAGATTTGCACACCTTTTTATGAATTTCATAGTATGGATTAAGAGCGTTTAATTATATTCAAAAATGAAGGGGGCAATTTAAATGAGTGAAACAGTAAAAAATGATTTGTTAAGCAATTTCTTTGGAGGTTTTGGTAAAGGATCGAATATATACATTATAATAATTATTCTTCTTCTGTTTTTTTCAGGTGGAGGAGCAGGATGTGGAACTGGGTTCTTTGGCTTAGATCAAAACTTAATCTTTATTTTTATTATTTTCTTAGTTTTATTTGGTTCAAGTGGATTTTTTAGATTTTAGTTAAATAATAAGAACTGTTAGACTTTCTAACAGTTCTTGCTATATACATAAAATACTAATTTAGTATAAATTTACAATGATTAAAATAACATCCTCCACACATAATAGTAGTGTAGCTAGCGCTACAAAACACACTTATGGAAGGAGGGTGACGATAATGCCAAACAACAACAATAATTCAGGTAGAAATCAAATCGTAGTTCCAGCTGCTCGTCAAGCTCTAAATCAAATGAAAACTGAGATTGCAAATGAACTTGGTTTATCTAACTATGAGCAAACTGATAAAGGAAACTTAACTGCGAGACAAAATGGTTATGTTGGTGGATACATGACTAAAAGATTAGTAGAACAAGCTCAACAAAACATGAGTGGTCAACAATAATTAAAGTAGTCCAAATTCAAAATACAACAATAAAAGCGAAGCAAATGCTTCGCTTTTATTGTTGTATTTTTGTTTTATTACACAATCTTGTTTCATGTTGCAAAAGGTATATTTCTAGAGTAAACTAGTAATAAGAGAGTTTTTTGATTAGAGAGGATACGCGCACTATGCAGATAAAAAATAAAATGATTAAAAAAATGGATTTTACTTTGGTCGCAGTAATACTTATTATCTGTGTTCTTGGCGTATTTATGGTAGGACAAGCCACTGGCTGGAGTGAAAGTCATATAAGGACACAAGTTGCTTCGGTACTTATTGGATTTGCCGCAATCATTGTTATTTTATTTATTGACTATAATCAGTTTGCTAAATTTTACGTTCCAATTTATATTCTATCAAATTTACTTTTAGTTGCTGTTTTAGTTTTTGGAACTGGAGATGAGCAGTGGGGTGCAAGAAGATGGATACGTATTGGCGGATTTGGTTTTCAGCCTTCGGATTTTGTTAAGATAGGTATGATTATTTGTATAGCAAAAATGCTAAGTGATCATAAAGAAAATTTAAATAAACCGGTAACGATTCTGAAAATTTTAGTGGTTGCTGCCATTCCTATGGCCCTTGTTGCTAGGCAACCGGATTTAGGGACAACGATGGCCTTTGTAATATTTACCTTTGGAATGTTTTTTGTGGCAGGTCTAAAATATAAATATATTATATATACAGCTTTAGGGGCAATCGTATCAGCCCCATTAATTTGGCTTGGACTTGAAGGTTATCAAAAAGATAGAATATTAATTTTCCTAAATCCAGAATTAGATCCAATGGGAAGGGGTTATCAAATTATCCAATCGAAGATTACTGTAGGATCTGGGCAGTTCTTTGGTCTTTGGGTTACAGATATTGAACGGTATTTTCACGAGTATGGATTTTTACCGGAAAAGCACACGGATTTTATTTTTTCAATAACCGCACAAATCCTTGGGTTTGCAGGCGTATTTTTGCTACTAATTTGTTACATGATACTGCTAATCAGGTGTATTGATGTAGCAAGAGAAGCGAAAGATGATTTTGGCGCATATATGGCAACAGGTGTAACCTTTATGTTAGCTTTTCATATTTTTGCAAATATTGCCATGACAATAGGTCTAATGCCTGTTACAGGAAAACCTTTGCCTTTCGTAAGTTACGGGGGAACCTTTATGCTATCAAATATGATTGCCATCGGACTAGTTTTAAATGTTAATATCCGAAGATATAAAATTAATTTCTAATTCTAAAATTAGGGGATGAATTAAATATATAGCATTATACACATAAAATCTTTGACTAATATATGGTCAAAGATTTTTCTCTTTTTTGGATAAATTAATTAGTTTTAGATAAAAATAATAGTACTTTTATAATAGCTTTTACAATGGAAAAACAAGCAAGGAGGGTACATATGAAGAAGAATAAAGTGCTTAGCATTGCATTATTGCTCGTAATGACACTATCATTTCTAAGCTATGTCATAATTGACGATGTTCACGGCCAAAACATTGGCTGGGGCTCTACTGGAGCTGAAGTAAGAACGATTCAGACGAGACTTAGTAATTGGGGATACTATGACGGTCCAATATCCGGTACTTACGGGCCACAGACTTATGAAGCGGTGAGACTTTTTCAAAGACGAAATGGTTTGACGGTGGATGGTATAGTTGGACCTCAAACAAGAGCTGCTATAGGACTTCCTAGAGCAGGGGGCGGTACTTCTGCACCGGCAAGTGGTGGTGTTTCAAGGAGTGATGATGTACATTTATTAGCAAGAACGATCCATGCGGAGGCAAGAGGTGAGCCTTATGAAGGACAAGTAGCAGTAGGAGCAGTGGTACTAAATAGGGTTAGGAATCCAGCTTTTCCAAATACGATGGCCGGTGTTGTATACCAACCCTGTGCCTTTGAACCAGTAAAAAGAGGCACTATTAATGAACAACCCGATGACTCGGCTTATAGAGCTGCACGGGATGCTTTAAACGGTTGGGATCCAACCGGGGGAGCCATATATTTCTGGAATCCTGCCACAGCAACCAGTCAGTGGATTTGGACGAGGGAAATTAGTTTAAGAATAGGGAGACACGTATTTGCACATTAAAGGAGTGAAATCGTATTATGGAGAAATGGAAAAGATATACCCTACCAGTTATTCTAGGAATAGCGTTAATAGGAACAAGTATATGGGGTGTTTATCAATATAATCAATCAAGAGACTATCACACTTATCTTGATTTGCAGTTTCAACGTCAATTTTATGATTTAATTGGGCATGTTGAAAATGCACAAGTTGATTTAGCAAAAGCAATGGTATCAGGTTCAACGAATGATATGGCTAAATTTTTAAATGAGACCGTATTTCAAAGTTACATGGCACAAGAAAAATTAACTCAATTACCTTTAAACCATGCTAATATTCGTCAAGTTGAAAAGTTTCTTAGTCAAATGGGAGACTATTGTACAGCTATGGTTAATAAAACCTTAGAAGGACAATTATTAGATGAAGAAGAAATGGAAACCTTAACTGAGCTACATAGTTACGCTAATCTATTATCACAACATTTAATAGAGTTGCAACAGCAAATTGTAGCGGACGGTGTAAACTTTGGAGATTTAAGAAGAGAAGCAAATAGAGATTTAGATGCTGTAAATGATCGTATGACAGATATGAATTTAATTAATATAGAGGAACGTATGCAGGACTATCCAGAATTAATCTATGATGGACCTTTTTCAGAGCATATGAAAGACAGGAAGCCCAGACTCGAGGGTGAAGAAATACAAAGAGATGAAGCTATAGGAGTATTACAAGAAGCATTTTCAGATCAAAATATAAGCAATATAGAAGCTGTTGGTGGCATTCAAAATACAGCTTTTACAGGTTACTATCTTCGTGCACAAAAAGAAGGGAATGGTGATGGAGAAGAGGTTGCTGCAGGTATAACGAAACAAGGTGGACACATTCTATGGTATATTAATCCTAGAGTAGTAGGAGATAGTCAATTAGACGAAAATGAGGCAATTGACATAGCAGAGCAATTTTTACAAACTTTAGGCTATGACGATATGGTATCAACTTATACAATTGCTTATGAAGGACAGATATTAATTAACTTTGCATATATGCAAGATGATGTAATTGTGTATCCAGATTTAATAAAAGTGAAAGTGGCATTAGATAATGGAGATATTCTTGGATTAGAAACAGAAGGATATCTAATGAATCATCACGAAAGAGAGATAGCAGAACCTGAAATTTCAGAAGATGAGGCAAGAGAGAAGCTAACAAGT
This sequence comes from Serpentinicella sp. ANB-PHB4, assembly GCF_031432315.1. Classification (NCBI taxonomy): domain Bacteria; kingdom Bacillati; phylum Bacillota; class Clostridia; order Peptostreptococcales; family Natronincolaceae; genus Serpentinicella; species Serpentinicella sp. ANB-PHB4. The sequence continues at coordinate 37,520 of NZ_JAVKGO010000008.1, read as the reverse complement.
GCAGCTGAAGTTGAAAATGTACGATTGGCTATGATACCTACGGAAGGACAGGACGAAGTTCTATGCTATGAATTTACCGTTCAATTAGGAGAAGATCGTTACTTAATATATATTCATGCGGAAACTGGTCATCAAAGACAAATATTATTAATGGTAGAACAAGAAGACGGAACCCTAGTCATTTGATAAAATTGCAAAAGACAAATATAACTTTAATTTAAGAAAAAGACAAGCGTTTAAAATAGCGCTTGTCTTTTTCTTTTTGAAGCTTATCCAATTTTAAAAATATTGAATATTTAATAAATATTATGTACAATGAGTAAAAATGTAGAAAGGTATGATTTAATGAGATTTATTACATATTTAGAGAATAATCAAGAAAAAGTAGGCGTTATTAATGATAAAGACCAAGTTTTTAATATGAATGTATTACTGGAAGGTAACAAATTTAATACCATGCAGGAGTTAATCGAAAACTTTGATCAAGAGAAATTAATGACAATTAAAAAAGGTATGCTAGAAAAAAATACACAGTCAATTTCTTTAGACAATATCCAATTAAAAGCACCTATTCCTATCCCCTTAAGAAGTATTATATGTTTAGGGTTAAATTATAAAGATCATGTTGTAGAATTAAAAGATAGTCTAGGAAAAGAACGAAAAATCCCTGATGTCCCAGTATATTTTAGTAAAATGGCTAATCGTATTGTTGGTCCAGGAGGACTGATAAATCCTCACCATAATATAACACAACAAGTAGACTATGAAGTAGAACTAGCCATTATTATAGGAAAAGAAGGAACTAATATAAAAAAAGAAGAGGTAGAAGCGTACATTTTTGGCTATAGCATTATGAATGATATAACTGCTAGAGACTTACAACGGAAGCATACACAATGGACAAGGGGAAAGAGCTTAGATACATTCACGACAATGGGACCATGTATTGTCCATAAGGATGTATTACCATTACCACTAGAATTAGAATTATCATCAAAGGTAAATGGGGAATTACGCCAAAAGTCAAATACGAAAAATCTAATTTTTGATATTCCATATATAATTAGTGATCTTTCAAAAGGGATAACATTGATGCCTGGAGACATTATTGCTACAGGAACGCCATCGGGAGTAGGAATGGGTTTTGAACCACCTAAACTATTAAAATCAGGTGATATGATAGAATGCCATATAGATAAAATAGGAACTTTAATAAACAAAGTTGAGTAAGGATAAAAAAATAAATTGAAATTAGATATTAACACATTGTTTATGGGATGTATCCACCATTGAGCAATGTGTTTTTGTTTTTTGAAGCTTTTTAGTAGAGTTGGAAGTTGAATTATGGAACCAAATCGCTATGTACGGAATAAAAATAAAATAAACACATAAGGAGGCGGTCTATTTGCGATTTATGGATAAGCTGTCCTATACACTTGCCGAGTCTGTAAAATCTCTTTCAGAAAAATCATCTGAAGTCGTAGAGATTAGTAAAATAAATTTAAGCATACGAAAACGTGAAAAGGAGCTAGAAGATTTATACATTGAGATTGGCAGACAGGTTTACAATCAAATGAAAAATAATCAAGCGTTTGCTACAACACAACTAAATCAATTAGTTAATAAGATAGCATCATTAGAGAATGATATAGAAACTTTACAAAAACTCGTATTTAAAATGCAAAAAATAAACGCTTGTGATTATTGTAAAGAAACCTATGACGATGATATATCTTATTGCCCTCTATGTGGTAAGTCATTAAAAATCTAACATAAGTGAGAATTGTCACATACTTTTAAAAAGTTATTAAATAAAATATACTTAAGATAAATAAAAGGGAGTGAACAACATGTCAATGAGAGAAATTATCGAAATAGATGAATCAAAATGCGATGGATGTGGATTGTGTGTTCCAGGATGTGCAGAAGGAGCGATCCAAATTATTGATGGAAAAGCAAAACTAGTAAGTGATATCTATTGTGATGGGTTAGGAGCCTGTATTGGACATTGTCCACAAAATGCTTTAAAAGTTGTAAAAAGAGAGGCGGAAGCCTTTGATGAAGAAGCAGTGGAAGAACTACTTAAAAGCCAAGGAAAAACTTTTAAACCTCAAGAACAAAGTCAAACTCCTCACAACAATCCCCAAGGACATGGACATGGGCATGGCGGTTGTCCAGGTAGCAGAATGATGAAGTTTGAAGAAGAAACAAATGATACACAAGCGACAGTTAATAACGGCGATATTGAAATTAAAATTAAACCACAATTACGACAATGGCCTGTACAACTAAATCTTGTTCCAGTAAATGCACCATACTTTGAAAATGCTGATTTATTAGTAACTGCCGATTGTGTACCATTTGCCTATCCAAACTATCATTTAGACTTATTAAAAGGAAAAGCAGTAGTCATAGGCTGCCCTAAGTTAGATGATCTTGAGCATTATACTGAGAAACTTACAAATATTATTGCATCTAATAACTTAAAATCTATAACAGTTGCTTTTATGGAAGTGCCATGTTGTGGCGGTATTGTAAGAGCAGTAGATGAAGCAGTAATTAAATCAAGTAAAAATATTGTAGTTAATAAAGTGAAGATTGGTATACAAGGACAGAAAAAATAGCATATAATAAAATCTAGAACCTCTTGTTGTGAAATAAGAGGTTTTATTATTTTTGCTGGTATTAACGTCATACAAGGGATTTACCTTAAAGTGATTGATTAGTCTCATTATTATAGATAAAAACATATAACCATGATATAATCTAAAAAGATAGGCAAGAATACAAAATACATTATTATTATAAATGGCTATGATTTGGTGGTGTATAGCACGTGATAAATGAACAAAAGCAATTACCAATAGCGGTTTTTGATTCTGGGGTGGGAGGTATAAGTGTATTAGCTGAACTTATGACTTGCCTTCCAAAAGAAACATATATTTATTTTGGAGATTCAAAAAACGCACCCTATGGTACGAAAACAACAGATGAGGTTAGGAAATTAACCTTTGAAGTTGCTGAATTTCTTTATAAAAAAAATGTAAAAGCACTGGTTGTAGCCTGCAATACAGCTACTAGTGCTGCTATAAATGAACTGAGAGCGCACTACAAAATACCGATAATTGGAATGGAACCTGCGTTGAAACCCGCTGTCGAGCAAGCTAAGGGGACGATTGTAGTAATGGCTACCCCTGTTACTTTAGCAGAAAAAAAATTTAGTGATTTAATTGGTCGATTTGTTAATACAGCAAATATAATTAAGTTGCCTTGTCCTGGACTTGTAGAGTTAATTGAGTCTGGCGTTGAAGGAAATACAGAAATACATAATTATTTATCAAATCTATTTGCTTCAATTGATTTAACAAAGGTTAGTACGATTGTACTTGGTTGTACTCATTATGTTTTTATTTCAGACCTTGTAAGGATGATTGTAGGACCAGAAATAAATATTGTTCATGGCAACAAGGGAACTGCAAAACAATTATATAGAATGCTAAAGACTAAAGGAAATATAAATAATACACAAACTAACACAGAAGTACACTTAATGAATTCAAGCTCAGAAAAATTGCGTATTAATTTGAGTAAAGCGTTACTCGAGATGCAATTAAAGCGATTAAACTGGGAAGGAAAGTTAACATACCTAAATATGAATGAATGATCTAGTGGATAAACTAAAACAAATCCTACATACTAATAATGCAATAGATTTGCAAATTGGACTGTAGGAGGTGTTAATTTGATACATGCAGAAGTAACCCTTTATCCTTTAAAAACGCAAAATGCGAGTCGAGTTATAAACAACTCCATAGAAACTTTAGACCAAGAATCAGTTGAATATGAAGTTGGATCAATGGCTACCCATGTCCATGGAAACGAGGACAGCGTATGGAATAGCTTAAAAAGTTTATTTGATCAAGCTCAAACCTCAGGTGGAGAAGTTAGTATGGTGGTAACAATTACAAACTCAGCAAAACACTAATAAAGATAAAAGATGCTCTTATATAAATATATAGAGCATCTTTTATTTTTCCCGATAATAGGGTATAAGATAATAGGGTATAAATAGTATTAGAAAAACTCGAAAATAATGTAAAAAAATAAAGGAATTTGACGAGAAACGTCGAAGTATGTAAGTAATAAAATTATACAAACATATTACTTTTATTTTATATAGAACTAGGTTTGAAATACGAAAGAAGGAGGAATTTATATGAAAAAACTTCATCCAATAATAGAACATTTTATCGGTGTAGCACCGCTTTTAAATGCATTAATTATGGACGACATAGCTATATCTATATGCGACTTAGAAGGCTGTGTGCATTACGAACCAGGAAAGCTTCTAGATCATAAATTAAAAGCAGGTATGCCCCATGTTAAGGGATCTACTATGGTAAAGGCAATAGAAGGAAATAAACGAATTGTAGGGCGTGTACCAAAAGATTTATTTGGATTTCCTTATATAGCGGTTGCGATGCCTTTACATGATGAATCAGGAGAAGTAATCGGTGGGGTTACTGTTTGTACAGTTACAGATAAACAAGATAGACTTACAGAATTAGCAGAGCAGTTACATTCTGCAATATCAAATGTTACAGATGCAACGGAGCAACTTGCAACGAAGTCTGATGAAATGTCTGGTGTTGCAACAGGATTAAGTACTGTGTCAGAGAATTCTTTAAAAGAAGTAGAAAAAACCGATCAAGTTTTAGGATTTATTAATAAAGTGTCAAGTCAGACTAACTTATTAGGATTAAATGCTGCAATAGAGGCAGCAAGAGTAGGTAGCCAAGGTAGAGGTTTTGGCGTTGTTGCAGAAGAAATAAGAAAGCTAGCTACTGATAGTGCTGAATCCATTAAGAAAATAGATGAAGTATTAAAAAATATAAAAGTGGATAGTAAATCCATTAATACACAAATAACAAGTATAACAGAAATATTAATGAATCAAGCAGAGTCAAATCAACAAATCTTAGCTACAATGGAAGAGATAAGAAGTATGGGTGATGTACTTCGAGATGAAGCGGAGAAGCTAAGTCGTGATGAATATAATAACTAAAATAAATAAATTTATAAAAATCCGTCTATTTAGACGGATTTTTATTTTGTGTAAACATGTACAAGAAAATAATGTATAATAAAAAGGATTAATCCAATTTTAGTCGAATATTAACTTATATTATAAATATATGGAATTTAAAGAAATAAAATGTAAAGAGAGGACTTGATAAAATGGAAGAAAAGAACATGCCAAAAATAATTGAACATTTTGTTGCGGTAGCTCCATTACTAAACAGTCTTGTTGTTGACGATATAGCGGTATCTGTCTGTGATTTAGAAGAAGCCATAAGCTATTCCCCAGGAAAATTACTTGATCACAAAGTAAAACCGGGAACAAAGCATATAGAAGGAACCCTAATTTTGAGGGCGATTCAAGAGAACAAAAGGTTAATTGGTAGAGTGCCGAAAGAAGTTTTTGGGTTTCCATATATAGGGGTTGCAATACCACTACATGATGAAACAGGTGAAGTTGTCGGGGGCGTGATAGTAGCTACAGTTACAGAAAAACAGGACAAACTTCTAGAATTAGCTGAACAACTGAATATGGCGATTATGAATGTAACTGATTCAACTGAAGAAGTAGCAACTAAGTCAAATAAGATGTCGGATGTAGCAAGTGATCTAACTGGAGTATCTGAACATTCATTAGGAGAAGTGCAAAAAACAGATCAAGTTTTAGGTTTTATTAATAAAGTGTCAAGTCAAACAAACCTACTAGGATTAAATGCAGCTATTGAGGCAGCGAGAGTCGGCAGTTTAGGAAGAGGGTTCGGTGTTGTTGCCGAAGAAATTAGAAAACTTGCTACAGACAGTGCTGAATCTATAAAAAAGATAGATGAAGTATTAAAAAATATAAAAAGAGATAGCGTAGAAATCAACACCCAAGTATCAGATATTACAAAAATATTAATCGAACAAGCTGAGGCAAATCAACAAATACTTGCAACTATGGAAGAAATCAGGAGCATGGGTGACATCCTTAAAAGCGAGGCAGAACAATTAAGTAAAGATGAATATGAGTAGTAGATAAAAAAATCCATCATACGTGATGGATTTTTTTATCTAGCAAATTAACAGACATCATTGGTAGTGAGTACTAGATGTTCTTTTATGACAGTAAGTTTTTTAAAAGTTTTATATAATGAGAAGAAATATTTTTTAGATTCGTTGAAATATAGACATAGAAATAGAAAAGAATTTTTGTCAAGATAGTAAATTTTAAAAGCTGAGAAAAGAGAAGAAAAGTGATGTAATAAATAGAAAAAACAAAATAAAATATGTTTTTGAGCCTAAAGCCCTGTTGTCTTTTAAGGTAATAATATTATACTATATACAATATATAGTATATAAAGAATATACAAAACACAATAAGGGGGATAAACATGGGCGTAACAAAGATACAAAAAAGAAATGGAGAAATTGTAGAATTTGATCCTGTAAAAATTAGAGAAGCAATATTTGCAGCCGCAAAATCGGTTGGCGGTACAGACGAGATGAAATCAAATAAACTATCAAAAATTGTGATAGATATCATTAATGAAACATATAGTGCAGGTATACCTTCAGTAGAAGATATACAAGATGTAGTAGAAAAAGTTTTAATAGAAGAAGGGCATGCTAAAACAGCAAAGGCCTATATTATATACAGAAAAAAACAAGAAGAAATACGTGAAGTGAAAAACCTATTTATGGACGCAGAAAGAATGGTGGAAGACTATGTCAATTTAGAAGACTGGCGTGTCAACGAAAATGCGAATATGGGATTCTCTCTACAAGGATTAAATAACCATATTGTAGAAAGCATTACATCCAAATATTGGCTAAATAAAATCTATGATAAATCAGCAAGAGACGCCCATGTACGCGGTGATCTACATATACATGATTTAGGATTATTAGCACCATACTGTTGTGGTTGGGATTTAGAAGCCTTTTTAAGAAGAGGATTTAAAGGAGCAAAAGGGAAAATAGAATCAAAACCACCACGACATTTTGAGTCAGCTCTAGGACAATTAGTTAACTTACTTTATACGCTACAAGGTGAAAGTGCCGGGGCACAAGCAGTTTCGAGTATAGACACATATTTAGCACCATTTATACATTATGATGGGTTATCTTATGGGCAAGTAAAAAAAGCATTGCAAAGATTTGTGTTTAATTTAAATGTACCGACAAGAGTAGGTTTTCAAACACCATTTACGAATATTACTCTTGATATAGCACCACATCCATTACTGAAAAAACTACCTGCAATTATCGGTGGTAAAAATATGGAAAAAACTTACGGAGAATTCCAAAAAGAAATGGATATCTTCAATAAAGCCTTCTGTGAAGTGATGATGGAAGGGGACGGAGCAGGAAGAGCTTTTAGTTTCCCAATACCAACTGTAAATATAACAGATGATTTCCCATGGGATTCAGAAGTTGTTAACGCTATTATGGAAATGACAAGAAAGTTTGGTACCCCATACTTTGCAAACTTCTTAAACTCGGATCTTTCTCCAGAGGATATAAGAAGTATGTGTTGTCGTCTAAGATTAGATAACAGAGAGTTAAGAAAACGCGGTGGCGGTCTTTTTGGAGCGAACCCCTTAACTGGATCCATAAATGTTGTTACATTAAATATGCCTAGAATTGGTTATATATCAAAATCAGAAGAAGATTTTAAAAAGCGTGTAAGAGAATTGATGGAAACCGCGAAAGAGGTGTGTGAAGCGAAAAGGGCGGTACTAGAGCGCTATATGGACGTTGGGCTGTATCCTTACTCACAGTTCTACTTACAAGATGTGAAAGATGCAACTGGAGAGTATTTTAAAAATCATTTCTCAACTATTGGTTTAAATGGTATGAACGAAGCTTGTTTAAATCTTCTAGGTAAAGACATTACAACAGAAGAAGGAAACGCCTTTGCGGTTGAAATTATGGAGTTTATGAACAGAGTGATTCAAATATTCCAAGAAGAAACAGGAAGTCTCTGGAACTTAGAAGCATCGCCGGCGGAAGGGACTGCTTATCGTTTTGCAAGAATTGATAAGAAGATGTACCCAAGATTAATCTGCCAAGGTACAGATGAGCCATACTACACAAATTCAACACAATTACCCGTAGGGCATACGAAAGATATTTTTGAAGCAGTTGCACTACAAGAAAATCTACAGACCCTTTATACTGGTGGAACCGTACTTCATGGTTTTATTGGAGAAGAAATTGACAACGTAGAAACTTGTAAACAACTAATTAAGAAAACAATGGAAAATAGTAAGATTCCTTATATAACGATTACGCCTACTTTCTCCATATGTACAGAGCATGGTTATCTAAAAGGGGAGCAATTTGAGTGTCCAGACTGTGGTAGAGAAACAGAAGTGTGGACGAGAGTAGTAGGATTCCACAGACCAGTTCAGGCTTGGAATAAAGGGAAAAAAGAAGAGTATAAAGACAGACAAGAGTTTTCAGCCGATGACAGCTTAAGTCAAATAGAGAACATAAAGGATGCGAGCACAGAAGCAGTTTAATAGGAGTGCGTTAAGATGAACATAAAAGGAATACAAAAATCTTCATTTATAGATTACCCTGATAAAATTTCCACCGTCTACTTTGTAGGCGGTTGTAATTTTAGGTGTCCTTATTGTCATAATAGGGATTTAGTAAACAATAGAGGGGAAAAAATTGATGAATCAGAAGTCCTTAATTTTATAAAGCAAAGAAAGAAATTTATAGATGCAATTTGTATATCCGGAGGAGAACCGACGCTACAACCAAATTTATGTGACTTCATATCTAAAGTGAAAGACGAAGGCTTCTTTGTAAAACTAGATACAAATGGCACAAAACCCGATATACTAAAGCATCTACTAGACCATAAATTAATTGATTATATCGCGATGGATATAAAGGCACCATTAGAAAAATATTCTAAAGTAGCAGGCGCAGAGGTAGATGTTCAGAAAATAAAGAAAAGTATTCAAATAGTTAAAGACAGTGATATTAACTATGAGTTTAGAACGACAGTATGTAAAGCGCTTTTAACCAAAGAGGATATACTAAATATAGGGAAAATGCTTGAGGGCAGTAAAAAATACTGTCTTCAAAACTTTAAGGACGGCGAAGGTGTACTTTGTGGAGAGAATAAGCTTTCTTCCTTTGATTCTAGTACAATGAAAGAATTAGAAAGCACACTTAAACCCTACTTTGAAGAAATAAAAATACGTTAATAACAAACAAAAAGATGGTGATATTGTGTATAATATTGCTATCTTTTTGATTTTTTTGAAAGTTATCCATAAGGGTATTTCAGAAAATTCAGTTTAATGATTAGAAGGTTAAATTAAACAAGATAAAATCTTAATTTAGTGGTTGATGTATTATGTGAATAAATACCCTTACTATTATTGTAAATAAATGATATAGTGTAGAAAAAGATTTTATAAAATCAACAAAGGAAGGATTGGAAAAATGAACAAATTATTTAAAACATCTGGACTCATTTTACTCTATCTTGTAATTTATTACTTCTTCCAAATATTTTATACATTAGGGTTAGGCTTTGTACTAGGTACAAAGCACGCTGAACTTTTTGGAACGGATGCATTTGAGGAAATTATCAATCAAAAAGTGATGGAGCATATTCCAATTTCTCTTATATTTGCTGCTTTTGTCTCAGTAATTATCTACTATTTAATATGCAAAAAAAGAAATGAAAGTTTTTTAAATGTGTGTAAATTCAATAAAATGTCATTAAAGCATGTGGCAATACTAATTCCTGTTGGAATTTCCATTTACTTTATAAATATTTTTGTGCTAAATGTTGTCCATGGCTTAGGGTTGTTTGCAGATTCCTTTGCCCAACATGAGGAAAGCATGGGATTTATACTAGGGGACAATCTATTTCTTACTATTTTAGCTGTAGGAATTGTTGTACCAATAATCGAGGAAATTATCTTTAGGGGACTTGTTTTTTCTGAACTGAAAAAACACTTATCTTTAAAAGTAACAATTGTTATACAAGCTGCCTTGTTCGGTCTATACCATATGCAGTTAATACAAGGGGTATATACCTTCTTATTTGGTATTTTATTAGGATTAGTGTACGTTTGGTTAAAGTCTATATGGGCGCCGATTATACTCCATGCACTTTTAAATCTATCCAGTATAATTATGGTAGAGTATGCAAGTCCTGATTTTTTCAATAACTATCTTTTCATTTCATTTATAATCAGTGTTGTAGTGACCGTAAGTGTATTTACCTATCTATATAAAAATAAAGTTGAAGCTGTAGACAGCTTTGAAGAAGACATAGTAGACATAGTAGAAGAAGATCACCCTGACTCATAAAATTTATAAATCAGTAAAACCAAGATGCTTAATATCTTGGTTTTACGTTAGTATAATTAACCTTACAGGTCAAAGGAAAGGATATATAAAATGAATGGTAGTATTGATAAATTAGAAGGGATTTTTTTAGGCAGTTTTTTTATGATGATAGTCCTAGGAGTTTTCTATCTTATTTTGAACGATAGCAGATATATAAAACAATCAATGATAATCCTCATAGCCGGTACAATAGTTTCTATGTTAGGTAGTATGTTAAATTTACCTCACTTTAAAATTATTGGTCATATGCTTCATAGTATAGGATTAATAGTTGGTATCTATGGTAAATTCATTAAAAGAAATGGGATTTTGTATATATTTGTAAGTACCTATTTAATTATGCAAGGCATAGGGTACTTTTTCGGAATAGAGGCTTTACAAGCTGTGACAATTACCGAAGAATCAACTTCTTATAGCTTCTTTGGACCTGTAGAACTGATCCCACTTCTTGTTACAGCCCTTGTTTATTATTACTATAAAAAGGTTAAAAAAATTGATATTGCGAAATAATTATAAATTTACAAATTGTACAAGGTGTCTAAGTTTATGTAATAATGCTTAGACACCTTTTGTTTATAATGAATTTGCATAATTACCTCACGAAAGATTGATAGAATAAAATCCAAAACAATTTTGAATAAAGTAATATTAAATTAAATTTATAAATATACATAAAAATGAAAAAATATTCAGAAATTTGTGGCTAGTCATATAAATTGTTGATATAATAAAATCAATAAAAATCTATTAAAGAGGAGCGTGTGTTATGCCAAAGCGTACTGATATTAATAAGATCATGATAATCGGTTCTGGTCCTATAATCATTGGGCAAGCTTGTGAATTTGATTATTCGGGGACTCAGGCTTGTAAAGCCTTAAAAAAATTAGGATATCAAATTGTATTAGTCAATTCAAATCCTGCAACAATTATGACTGACCCAGTAATGGCGGATGCAACATATATTGAGCCACTTAATGTAAAAAGGCTTACTGAAATTATTGAAAAGGAAAAGCCAGACGCACTGCTCCCAAATCTAGGGGGACAGTCAGCGCTTAACCTTTGTGTTGCGTTACATAATGAAGGCATTCTTGAAAGATTTGGAGTTGAAGTGGTTGGTGTTCAAGTTGATGCCATAGAAAGAGGCGAAGACCGAATTGCCTTTAAAGAAACAATGGATCAGTTAGGTGTAGAAATGGCGAAAAGCTTTCCTGCATACAGCGTTGAAGAAGCAGAAGATATCGTTAAAGAATTAGGATTTCCAGTAGTTATACGGCCTGCGTACACTATGGGAGGAACCGGGGGTGGATTAGTATATAATTTAGAAGAATTAAGAGATGTGGTTAACCGTGGAATATCCGCCAGTGTAGTAGGGCAGGTACTTGTTGAAGAATCCGTTTTAGGGTGGGAAGAGTTAGAAGTAGAAGTCGTTAGAGATGCAAAAAATCAGATGATAACAGTATGCTTCATAGAAAATGTAGATGCTGTGGGGGTACATACAGGAGATTCTTTCTGTACTGCACCTATGCTAACCATTAGTGAAGCACTACAAAAACGGCTACAAAAACATGCCCATGATATTGTAGAGGCCATTGGCGTAATTGGTGGCACAAATGTTCAATTTGCCCATGACCCAAAAACAGGACGTATCGTTGTAATAGAAATTAATCCTAGGGCATCTCGATCCTCTGCTTTAGCTTCAAAGGCAACTGGTTTTCCTATAGCCCTGGTATCATCTATGTTAGCAGTTGGAGTAACACTCGACGAGATCCCTTATTGGAAAGATGGCTCCCTGGAAAAATATACACCATCCGGAGATTATGTTGTTGTTAAATTCGCTCGTTGGGCCTTTGAAAAGTTCAAGGAAGCCGAAGATAAACTAGGTACGCAAATGAAGGCTGTTGGCGAGGTTATGAGTATTGGAAAAAACTATAAAGAAGCGCTACAAAAAGCCATTCGATCTTTAGAAATTGGACGCTATGGTTTAGGATTTGCTAAGGATTTTAATCAAAAACCATTAGAAGAACTTTTATCTTTATTAGTTAGCCCAACAAGTGAAAGGCATTTTATGATCTACGAGGCGCTGCGAAAAGGAGCTAAGATAGAAGAAATTCACAAATTAACCGCTATCAAGTCCTGGTTTATTGAGCAAATGAAGGAATTAGTATTGCTAGAGGAAGAGATGTTACAGTATAAAAACAATACCTTACCCGATGAATTACTCATTAAAGCAAAAAAAGATGGCTTTGCAGATAAGTATATTGCAATGCTTTTAAATGAAACAGAAGCGTCAATTAGAAAACAACGAATTAATTTAGGTATAAAAGAAGCATGGGAACCAGTGCCTGTAAGTGGGGTTGAAGACGCATCTTATTATTATTCCACGTATAATGCCCCGGATCAAACAAAAGTAAGTGATAAGCCTAAGGTGATGATCCTTGGTGGAGGACCAAACCGTATTGGGCAAGGGATCGAGTTTGACTATTGCTGTGTTCACGCAGCGACTACATTACGGGAACTTGGGTATGAAACAATTATGGTTAATTGTAACCCAGAAACAGTTTCAACGGATTATGATACTTCAGATAAGCTATACTTCGAACCACTTACCGTGGAAGATGTACTAAGTATATATGAAAAAGAAAAACCAATTGGGGTGGTCGTTCAGTTCGGCGGTCAAACACCTTTAAATATAGCCAGTGAATTAGAAGAAGCAGGGGTGCGAATCCTTGGTACACCTTTAGATGCCATTGATTTAGCAGAGGATAGAGATCGGTTTGATGAAGTGATGAAAAAACTAAATATCCCAATGCCTGAGTCCGGAATGGCTTCTAATCTTGAACAGGCACTTTCTGTAGCAAAAAAAATCGGATATCCTTTAATGGTAAGACCCTCTTATGTACTAGGTGGTAGAGGTATGGAGGTCATTTACAATGAAGAAATGCTTAGCAACTATGTTAATCAATCAGTAGATATTTCACCTAAAACACCAATTTTAATTGATAAATTTTTAAATAGTGCAATTGAAGCAGAGGCAGATGCCATCTCCGATGGTACAGAGGTTTTTGTACCAGCGGTAATGGAGCACATAGAGTATGCCGGTGTACACTCAGGAGATTCTGCATGTGTAATACCTACAATAAGTATTTCAGAGAAACACTTGAGTACGATTAAAGCATACACAAAAAAAATAGCCCAAGAACTAAAAGTAATCGGATTGATGAACATACAATATGCCATTGCAGATGATCAGGTATATGTACTAGAAGCCAATCCTAGAGCATCCCGTACGGTACCTTTAGTTTCGAAAATTTGCAACATATCTATGGCGAGAGTAGCAACACAGATTATAATGGATAACGTAAAAGGCAATAAATCTATTGTGAGTAGTTTAGAAGCAAAAGAAATTCCTTACTATGGGGTAAAAGAAGCTGTATTTCCCTTTAATATGTTCCAAGAAATAGATCCTCTTTTAGGACCGGAAATGCGATCAACAGGAGAGGTTTTAGGTATGGGTGATTCATTTGGATTTGCCTTCTATAAGTCTCAAGAAGGGACCCAAGTATCTTTACCAACTTCAGGAACCGTATTAATAACCGTAAGAGAGCAAGATAGATCATTGGTTTTACCAGTAGCTCAAAAGTTTACAGACATAGGCTTTAAAATAAAAGCAACAGAAGGAACAAGTCAGTTTTTATCAGCCCATGGAGTGAAATCTACAATCGTAACCAAAGTAAATGAAGGTAGACCGAATATTCTAGATGCCATAACAAATAAAGAGGTAGATATCATTATTAACACCCCACTAGGAAAAGAGAGCAATGACGATGATTCCTTTATAAGAAAAGCCGCCATAAGACACAAAATACCCTACATTACAACAATTGCAGCTGCAATAGCCAGTGCAAAAGGCATTGAAGATTACAAGAATAAAACAACGAATAAACAAGTTAAAAATTTACAAGAGTATCATTTGAGTATTAAATAGGCTGTTATTACTTGCTTTTGTCTATAGAAAAGTGATATAGAGGATTGAAAGAAGTAGATTTAAGGTTTATAGGGGAGGTAATACAAGCATTAACGTATGTTGTTACTTAGGATTATAAGTCGAATTGTTTTGCCAGATGTCAAAGTCCCTAGAGTATTAGACTTTTTAATAGGCTATTTACCAGCATTAATATTTCTATTGTATTGGTTAATAAGAAGATTTTATACTTTATACTGGTAATTTAAATGTCGTAGCTAACAAAAAAAATAGCGTGTTGTGTATAACACGCTATTTTTCTGCAATTTATATTTATTCAATGTTATCCATAGCATTTCCAGCAAATTCTGTGTTAAATGTACTTATTTTTTAGCATTTAATTTACCAGTCATTAGTTCATCAAAAATTGCATCATTTAGTGCCAGAAAGCATCCTATTATTAATCCAAACACAAAATCACCAAACTGATAACCAACGTCTAAGGAAACCATAATTGTTAAAAATATAATAAAAGGCAATATACGGTATAGTGTTTTTCCTTTAAGTTTATTCGTCTTCTTTTGAATTGGAACAAATAATTGCAATACACTTTGATTTAATGCACCAAATAATATAGACCATAAAATATAAGAAAAAAGACCAATTATAGTTATTTGAATAATAGATAGCATTTGTACAACCTCCAATAACATTATTTAAATACATATATTAAATACTACTATTTAATTCTAGAAATAAGCAACACATTCCTTTAATAAACTGAATATAAAATTTAAAAAAAACACCTCAAAATTTGAATTCAATAAAGCTTTAATATACAAAAGACAAAGTATCCCTTAAAAAACAAGCTTTATTTATAAATTGATCAGACCCAGAAAGCAAAACCTAAAAAAGCATTATAGTTGTCATTTTTACCATCCTTTTTCATTATTTCTAATACTATTTTTATTTAGCTTACTTTATCAATTATATATAATACTATCGTGGTGATTAAAGAGTACTGCTCTATCATTCTATTTTTACATTTTTTTTCATTTTTCTTTACTAATTATATAATGGATATTGCTTTTGCTTAATTCCTTTAATTCTTGTGGCTTTTCTTATGTATAGAGAGTTAAGAAAAAACAATAAATTAGTAGATCTATCTGTTATAATAGCAGCATCTTACTATGGGATGATAGGATATGAAATTGCAAGTGAGAACCGTTCCAATGAAGAAGTATTAAGGCTGTTCATTATATTAGGTGTTCTATATTTTCTTTCTTGGTTGGTTATACAATTTTGGAGAGCAAAGCATAATTGCAAATTATCTCACCAATAGTCTTATGCCAAAGTTGAGAAAAAATAGGGGGAGTGGGGTCTTTTTAGGATGACCACGGTACGTTGGAGGAGGAAAAAATGAACGAAATTGACAAAGTAAAGCTAAAACAAGGATTATTGTATTTATTTATTCTCATAGTTTTTGGTGGTGGGCTTTTAAGAATAGCAGAGAGCACGGATACTTTAGGGATAGGGGTTCTTTTAGGAGTATTCCTTTTGATGAGCTCATTTAAAAAACGCTGCAATCCAGAAGAAGGATATGTATCCAAGGTTTTAAAAAGTAAAGATACACCCATATGGGTAAAAATTATTTTGCTGGGAATTTTTGGCCTAGGAATAGGATACTTTATATACTTTATTCTAGTCCATGTATTGCCTGTATTTTAGACTCAGCATAATGTTTTGATAAAGAATGGATCGATTGCAATGTAGTTAATTACCCTGCAATTGACCTGTTTTCTTATTCGACCATTTCTGAACAAATGCAAACAAAGGGGACTGTGACCTTTATACACTAAAATAGTAATTGTCCTTATAGTAGTATTAATTTATTGAAGCTGCCAGTAGTTACTAATATAAAACTAATTTTCTTAAAGTTTTTATATACAAGATATGTTTCACATTTCATTAGATAAAATAAAAAGCATCTAACTAAACGAGTAATTATACAAGGTTATAATCTAGTCTCAATTATGTGTTTAATAATACATTAAGCATGATAAATTTAACGTTAGAATTTCCAACGATAACGTGATATAATTAAAATATTAAAATAATCGGTGGAGGTGGCTACATGGAAGAAATATTAAAGCAAATATTAGGAGAATTAGAAAAGACAAACAAGCGTCTGGATAGCGTTGATGAAAGACTAGATAGCATGGAGAATCAATTCAATGTAAGACTAGACAGTGTGGAGAATCAATTCAATGTAAGACTAGGTAGTATGGGGAATCAATTCAATGAAAGACTAGGTAGTATGGGGGATCAATTCAATGAAAGACTAGACAGTGTGGAGAATCAATTCAATGAAAGACTAGACAGCATGGAGAATGGATTAACTAAAAGATTAGATACCATAGAAAGGCAGACGGCTGATTTAACAGAGTTTAAAACGGATATAAAGCAAGGGTTAGGCGATTTAAAGGACAATATGAAATTTTTAATGCTTAGAGAAGTAGAAACACAAAAGGATATTTTTATATTAAAGCAAGCTAAAGACAAGTAGGCAACCCTAAAAGGGTTGTCTTCTTTAATAAAACAACGAATAAACAAGTTAAAAATTTACAAGCGTATCATTTGAGTATTAAATAAAAAAGTTAAAATTATAAACGCAATTTACTATAACTAACATCTCTAAAGTGATCCTTAAATTTACTATTTATTTGGGGTCACTTTTAAGTTTTTGATTAAATAAAAAATTATATAATTAGTAAAGGCAAATGGAAAAAAATGTAGAAGTAGAATGATAGAGCAGTAATCTTTAATCAGTAACAATAAAGATATTGAAGTGAGAAATTATTTTTCAACATCGATCATTTGGAGTGTTTACTTTAGCACAACATTTTGTAAAAGCACTATAATCGCAGGAGGAAAAAATGAACGAAATTGACAAAGTAAAGCTAAAACAAGGATTATTGTACTTATTTATTCTTACAGTTTTTGGTGGTGGACTTTTAAGAATAGCAGAGAGCACGGATAATAACGCACTAGGAATGACTCTAGGGATAGGGGTTCTTCTAGGAGTATTCCTTCTGATGAGCTCATTTAAAAAACGCTGCAATCCAGAAGAAGGAAATGTATCCAAAGTTTTAAAAAGCAAAGAGACACCGCTATGGGTAAAAACTATTTTGCTGGGAATTCTTGGCCTAGGTATAGGATACTTTATATACTTTATTCTAGTCCATGTATTACCTGTATTTTAGACTCAGCATATAAACGGGCCAGGCTTGAAATACTTTCTAATTATATCTTCAAAAGTCTCACACTCAAGTTGAGAAAAATAGAAAACTTACAGGCTTGCTTTTTAAAAAAAGTTGGCTAGCGAAAAGTGTTATTTAATAATAGTACCTTATGTGCGTTAACTTTCGCTTTTTTCACGATATATACGATGCTACTACTTGTAATATTAGGAAAAATGGACAAGGCAAAATAAAAGCAGGCGTTCCCCTGGGACCTTATTGTATAAAGATAGGAGAAAAATATGATTAATGCTCATTTTGATTTTAATATTATTGATTTTTAGTACATTAATCCTTATTCACGAACTAAAAAATATTTTCTTAGAAAATTACTAAGTTTCCCAGGGGCAATTTCCTGAACTAACAAAAAAATGGCGTGTTGTGTATAACACGCCATTTTTTCTACAATTTATTCAATGTTATCCATAGCATTTTCAGCAAATTCTGTATTAACGATTTTATCATAAGGCACACGCTGATCTAACTCTCCAGCTTCAGTCATTATATCCTGCAGTCGATCTAAACCTTCCTCACCTAAAATAGGATTAGGTGCCCATGCACCGATATCTCTATATCTTTCAACTACCGTAACTAAAATATCGAAATCTGCATCCGTAAAGAAAGGTAGTAAAGCTTCAGCAACTTCTTCTGCAGAATGTTCCTCAACCCAAAGCATACCTTTATAAATAGCATTAGTAAATCCTTGGATAACTTCTGGATTTTCTTCTATATATCTCTTTTGAGCGGAGTATGCAGTATAAGGAATATATCCACTTTCTTCACCTACAGATGCTACTACGTATCCACGACCTTCTTTTTCAAGGGCAGATGCTGTTGGTTCAAATAGAGTGGTATAATCTCCTTCCCCACCAGTAAAGGCGCCAGCCATAACACCGAATTGAATATCGGTACGAACATTTAAATCTTGCCCTGGTATTAAATCATTATTTTTAAGTACATATTCTAAAGTCATATTAGGCATACCGCCTCTACGACCACCAAGAATCTCTTTTCCACGGAGATCTTCAAGGCTAAAGTTAGGGTTGGGTTCTCTTCCGACTATAAAGGAACCGTCTCTTTGAGTAAGTTGAGCAAAGTTAACCGCATGATTTTCATGTCCTTGATTATAAACATAAACTGAAGCTTCAGGTCCCATAAAACCAATTTCTACCTGACCACTTAAAAGAGCAGCCATTGTTTTATCTGCACCTTGCCCATCGATCAGTTCAATTTCTAAACCTTCTTCTTCAAAGAAACCTTGACTAATTGCAATGTATTGGGGTGCATAGAAAACAGAATGGGTTACTTCCATCACTCGTAGTTTAGTCAAATCACTTTGCGTACTACAAGCACCTAAGGTTAAAGAGGTTATAACTAATAGTAAAACCAGCACACTAATGAATTTAAAATGCTTCATATAAATCCCTCCATTTTTTTATAATGCATCTATATATATTATTCAAAGTTAAGAAAATGTGTGCTATTCAACTGTATTTAGCAATACAGTGTTGTATACAGAGGATGTTAATGGTAAAATTGTCATTAAAACATACAAAATATTACATATAACTTAAAACGGAGGAAATAACACATGGAATTTTTTCAAGAGATTGAATTTATACTATTGCCCCTTGCTATTGTGATTGCAGGGTACTTAATAGGAGATGGACTTAAAAATTTTCAGAATTCTGATAGTATTTTTGATGCATTAGAGGATGACGATGATGACCATGAGTTAATTAAAGAAAGTGACGTGCACTACTTTATTGGTATTTCAAAAGAAGATGCAAAATCTTTAATTAAGGAATATCCTAATATCCCTCATACAACAATAAATGGAAATGTATACTACCCAAAAGGAAAGCTTAGGGAATGGTTAAGGGAAGATTATATGTTTAAGAAGGAGGAGAAATGAAAAAAATAAATAAGTATTTAATATTATTTTTATGTTTATCTTTAATAGGTGTACTTACCATTATTTATACAAATATAAAATTTTATGAAGGCATTATAGTAATGTCGCCTTGGATTACCTTATTATTATTGATACCCATAGTTTATACTTCAAAATTAAAACGGGAGAGTGTGTCACAGAAAAAAATAAAAGCTATGCTTTCTTTATATATAATAATTCCTGTATTACTTTTTTTATGGACGCCACAGTACACTTATAATGAAGCAAAATTATTGGTAACAGAGGAATACAATACTTCTACAATAGTAGAAAAAGACATAAACACAGTGCCAGTAACGGGAAGTTTTTTTAGTCAGCTAAGGACAACAAGGGCTTACTATTTTACTATTGAATCCGAGGAACAATTAAAGTATGTTATGGTAACAGCAGAAAATGGGAATATTTTTGAGACAGAGCAATATTGGAGTAAATAGTAAAGGTCCTACTAGGGGTATTACAGCATACCGTTTTATAATAAAAAGACAAAAACGAGATTAAGATATAAAAAATAAGATCAAGCGGTCTTATTTTTTTTGTATATAACAGTTAAACACTACTTTCTATAAATTAAATTTAATGAAAAATAAATTCCTTCAATTAATAAGTATAGTCCTAAAATGTCTGGCATAAAATGGAGATATAGTTAATTGGAGGGATGAAAATGGGTTGTAAAATTCAGTTGCACGCTACTAAAAACAGTAGATATGGGTATATTAACGGGCAAATAGACGATCTAAGTTGGTTTGCATTAGTGCATAAAGAGGAAGTTGAGTTTGGGATTAATCCATTTAACTTAAATACGGGGCTTGGTAGAGTATCTAGACTATGTATATATAAAGATGTACCTATGTCTAACTACACAAAAAGATTAATTTATGCAAATTATAAGCGTAAGTGGGATGTTTACAATGGAAATTATGAGAAAATGATCAAGGCTTTAGTAGAATATTTAGACAGACGCTACTCCATAAAACTAGTCCATAGCCAGTAATTTACTATAAAGTATAGGAAAAAAAATATTCTTATGGTAAAATATATAGTTAGTAAGTTTTTTTGATTTTAAAATTTAAGACGTGATGAAAGAGGTGTGCCATGAATGTACCTAATATATTGACCTCTATACGATTCGGGTTAGTCCCGATTTTTATCGTTGTTTTATTTTCATCACACCCAAACAATTTAAGGTTATCTGCATATATTTTTATAATTGCAGGTATTACGGATCTTCTTGACGGATACATAGCTCGGAAATACAATCTGATTACTAAATGGGGACAAGCTATGGACCCATTAGCAGATAAATTGATGCAATTAGCGGTACTCTTCGGTTTAACAGTAAAGCAACTGATCCCTATATGGGTCATTATTATTTTAGGGTTAAAAGAACTATTAATGATTTTTGGTGGTATTATTTTATATACTAAAGGTGGAAAAATAGTTATTCCTGCTGATAAGTACGGAAAGGCTGCAACAATTATTTTCTATATCGCTATATTATCCATCGTTTTTGGATTCCCTTATGGCAAATATCTAATTTTAATGACGGTACTGTTAACTTTATATGCTTTTACTAGGTATTTATTAGTGGGTGTGAATGAAATGAAGAAGTATAAAGCAAGCTAGTAGATGGTTTTAAACTAAGGAGGAAAAATAAATGAATACAAATTTACCTAAAAATTATGATCCAAACGAGTTTGAAAGTCGAATATATAATCACTGGATGGAAAAGGATTATTTTAAGGCAGAAGTTAATCCAGATAAGACACCTTATTCTATTGTGCTGCCTCCGCCAAATATTACAGGACAATTACATATTGGACATGCTTTAGACCATACATTACAAGACATATTAATTCGTTGGAAAAGGATGCAAGGGTTTGAAACCCTGTGGCAGCCAGGAACCGACCATGCTAGTATAGCAACAGAAGTAAAAGTTGTAGAAAAGGTAAGAGAAGAAGAAGGGCTATCTAAATTAGATCTAGGACGAGAGGGTTTTTTAGAAAAAGCTTGGCAGTGGCGTGACGAATATGGTCGTAAGATCGTAGAGCAAATGAAAAAGTTAGGTAACTCTTGTGACTGGGACCGAGAACGTTTTACAATGGATGAAGGATTAAGCGAAGCAGTAACAGAAGTTTTTATTAATCTATATGAAAAAGGATTAATTTATAGAGGGAACCGTATTATAAACTGGTGTCCTGACTGTAAAACTTCTTTATCTGATGCCGAGGTTGAGCATGAAGAAAAAGGTGGACATTTTTGGCATGTTAACTACCCAGTGGTAGATAGCGATGAAACAATTGAAATTGCAACAACAAGACCTGAAACAATGCTAGGGGATACAGCAGTTGCTGTTAATCCAAATGATGAGAGATATAATCATTTAATAGGGAAAAAAGCGATTGTACCTTTAATTAATAGAGAGATACCAATTATAGCAGATGACTATGTAGATCCTGAATTTGGAACCGGAGCGTTAAAAATTACACCGGCCCACGACCCAAATGACTTTGAAATTGGACTAAGACATAGTCTGCCACAAATTGTTGTTATGAATGATGATGCAACGATAAATAAAAATGGTGGCAAATTTGAGGGTTTAAATAGATATGAAGCAAGAAAACAAATTGTCAATGAATTAAAAGAAGCGGGATATTTAGCTAAAATTAAAGAACATCAACATAATGTAGGACAGTGCTATAGATGTGATACAGTTGTTGAGCCTTTAACTTCTGATCAGTGGTTTGTTAATATGGAGCCATTAGCTAAACCTGCTATTGAAGCTGTAAAAAATGAAAAAATAAAGTTTGTTCCTGAACGTTTTTCTAAAATATATTTACATTGGTTAGAAAATATTAGAGATTGGTGTATATCTAGACAATTATGGTGGGGACACCGAATTCCAGCTTACTACTGTCAAGATTGCCAAGCCCTTATGGTTTCAAAAGAAAAACCACATGCTTGCGATAAATGTGGTAGTGACAAGTTAAAACAAGATGAAGATGTTCTAGATACATGGTTTAGTTCTGCTTTATGGCCTTTTTCAACATTAGGTTGGCCTGAAAAAACAAAGGATTTAGCGTATTTCTATCCAACAGATGTATTAGTTACGGGGTATGATATTATATTTTTCTGGGTTGTAAGGATGGCTTTCTCAGGCCTTGAGTTTATGGATGAAGTACCTTTTAAACATGTATTTATTCATGGATTAGTAAGGGATTCTGACGGAAGAAAAATGAGTAAATCTTTAGGAAACGGCGTGGATCCTCTTGAAGTTATTGAGAAGTATGGAGCAGATGCTTTAAGGTTTACCCTTGTAACAGGTAATTCCCCAGGAAATGATATAAGGTTCCACATGGAAAAACTAGAGGCAAGTAGAAACTTTGCTAATAAATTGTGGAATGCAACACGATTTGTTTTAATGAATCTGGATGAAGAAAAAATTGCTTATGAAGATATAAAAGACGATTTAAATACAGCGGATCAATGGATACTTTCTAGATTAAATACCGTGGCAAAAGAAGTTACAGATAATATGGATAAGTTTGAGTTAGGGTTAGCAGCACAAAAAGTATATGACTTTATTTGGAGTGAATATTGTGACTGGTATATAGAACTGACGAAATCAAGACTATGGGGCGAAAATGTAAAGGAAAAGCAAGCAGCACAGTATACCTTAAGTTATGTTCTAAATAACATATTAAAACTATTACATCCATTCATGCCGTTTATTACAGAAGAGATATGGCAAAACATACCCGTATTCGAGGGTAGTGCAATTGTTGCACAGTGGCCAGTTTATAAAGAAAACCAAGTAAATAAAGAAGCAGAAGAAAAAATGGAATTAATCATGGAAGCAATTAAAAACCTAAGAAATGTAAGGGCAGAAATGAATGTTGCACCTTCTAAAAAGGCTAAATTAATTGTTTTACCAGGAAACGATCAAGCAAAAGCAACAATTCTTGAAGGGAAAAAATATTTTGTTGCCCTAGGTAGTGTAACGGAAATTGAGTTTACGACTGATAAAGAACAAATACCTGCTGATGCAGTTTCCACTGTCATTAATGGAGCGGAACTATTTTTACCCCTAGATGAGTTAATTGACTTTGAAAAAGAAATTCAAAGACTAGAAAAAGAGCAAGCAAAGCTCGAAGGGGAAATTAAACGGGTTGTAGGAAAATTATCGAATCAAGGTTTTTTAGCTAAAGCGCCTGAACACTTAGTACAAGTTGAAAAAGAAAAGCAGGTTAAGTATCAGCAAATGCTAGACGTTGTATTAGAAAGATTACAAGCCTTAAAGAAATAATTCAAATCAAAGCCAGTTAGTCATGTAAAGTGACTAACTGGTTTTTATAAAAGAAATGGAGAAAAGTAATGAATTATAATGAAGCTATGGATTATATAAAAAAAACAGCTAAGTTTGGAAGTAAGCTAGGGTTAGACAATATGCATCGATTGCTAAAAAAATTAGATAATCCTGAAAAAAAATTATCTGTAATTCATGTTGCTGGAACAAATGGTAAGGGCTCATCCTGTGCATTTATTAGTAATATTTTAGAGACTGCTGGATATAAGGTTGGCTTATATACATCTCCGAGTATCGAAGGGTTTAACGGACGTATCAAAATAAATGGAGAATCAATATCGGATAAAAACTTAGTTAATTTGACCAATAAAGTGAGAGGGCAGATTACAGAACTAGTTGAAGAGGGTTTTGATCACCCTACAGAGTTTGAAATTGTAACAGCCATTGCTTTTCAATATTTTTATGAAAAAGAAGTGGACTATCTCGTTTTAGAAGTTGGCTTAGGTGGGAGATTAGATGCAACTAATGTTGTGGAAAATCCGCTTTTATCTGTGATAACACCTATTGCTTTTGATCATATGGATTACTTAGGAGACAGTATAGAAGAAATTGCCCATGCAAAAGCAGGCATAGTAAAACAAAATGGATTTGTTGTTAGTGCACCACAACTTTCTGGCGCACTTCAGGTTATAAAGGAAGAATGCTTAAAGGAAAATAGTAAACTTTACATACAAGATTTGCGAGATTTAAAGATTAATTTTAGTCATTTATCTACACAAGGTTTTGATGTGAAAATCTTTGATAAATTATTTAGTTCTTTAGAGATTAAATTAATAGGTGATCATCAAATTGAAAACGCCGGTCTTGCCTTAATGGCAATAGAAATTTTAAGAACTAAAAGAAATGTTGTTATTGAAGATAGGCATATTTATGATGGTTTAAAAGAAACAAATTGGGCTGGAAGATTCGAGATTATAAAGGATAAGCCACTGACAATCATTGATGGTGCACACAATGTACATGCTGCGAAAAGATTGAATGAGAATATAAATAAACTACTGAGTGGTAGGGATATAACTTTAGTCATCGGTATGCTTGGTGACAAAGATGTTGATGGGGTGCTAAATTTTGTTGTTCCTTTCAGTAAGCGTGTTATTGTGACAACACCACAGAACCCAAGAGCCTTAGAGGCTAATGCTTTAGGGAAAAAGATAAAACTTATAGATGAGAAAATCGATATTAAAACAACAAAGTCGATTGAAAGCGCAGTGCAACAAGCTTATGAAATAACGCCAGAAAGAGATGTCATTTTATTTGTAGGCTCTTTATACATGATTAATGAAGTTCGTCATTGCATTAAAAAAAGTGATTAACCATTTGGTTAATCACTTTTTTTAATAAGTAAGTGAATAATATTGCTATAAATATCTTCTGAGTGATTTTTCCAATTGCTACAGATTTCTTTGGCCTGATTTACATTTGGGACATTCAACGTTAGCTCCATAATGGGCATATCTTTTTCGATAACAGCTAAATGAACCAAACACTCATTATTATCTAATTTTTTATAATCAGCTGTAATTTGGGCACTTTGAATGATTTCTATTTTTTTGCTTTTTACTAATTCATTAATTGCATTAATCGTATTCTTTGGAATACGATTAATAAAGAAATCAAGGGTATTTATCCCTTTTTTCGTTAATGTAATATATTCTAGTTGATCTTTTTCAGTTACTTCAACAAATCCTACTTCCTTTAACTCACTTATATATTGTTGTAACATAAAATAATTCATAAAGTCGTTTTCAAGAATAAATTCTGTTATTTGACCATTCGTTACAGGCATGTTAATTTCATTTAGTATATATAAAAGCACAAGTTTATTTTCTGCTAATTGTTCTGATGTGTTGACAAACATTAAAACACCTTCCTTAACTTCTCAATAATTATATATTATATCATACTTTTTATATGAAGAATCTCTAAAATATTTTATATATTTAATATTTAAGAATTTGTAGGATGCTACTTATTAGAATAAATTGTGAATGAAACAAATAAAAAAAGGAGACGCCAAGCTTTTGCTAAAGCGCCTCCTTTTTTATTGTGTATTTTTAATATTTATTTAATTATTTACCACTCATATTTCTTTCAGCCATTTCAACTAATCTTTTAGTCATGTATCCACCTACATAACCATTTTGACGAGATGTTAAAGTTCCTTTATCGATTTGCTCATAGTTAGAAAGACCTAATTCATTAGCAATTTCAGTTTTCATTTGATTTAAAGCTTGTCTCGCTTCTGGTACAACAACTCTATTTCTTGATGGCATAATTGTCTTCCTCCCTTGAATTTTTTACAACATCATCTTTCGATGTTGTAGTATTATTTTGACCGATTATTTACTTTATATGAATAGTATGTTTTGTATGATTTAAATAAAAATACCAGCTTAAATTACTACGGTTATTGCATTATTTTGATATAATATAGTATATTAGGGGGAATTAAAAATGAATCAAGAACAACTAACAAAAATGATTTTAGATTTAGGTGTTTCAAAAGTAGGATATTGTAATTTAGAAAATTTAGTGCCAGAAAATTATAAACATTTAAATAGTGGTATTTCTTTTGCGATTCAGTTATCGGAACAAATTGTGGAGGATATTGATCCGAGTGAAGGACCAACACACACATATTTTCATCATTATAGAACAGTCAATGCTTATATTGATCAGATTTCTTTAAAAATCATGATGAAATTACAGCAATTAGGTTATCTGGCCGTTGCAGTACCAGCTTCCCAGTCTATAAACAAAGACGGCTGGAAATATAAAGGTTTATTTCCCCATCGTACTGCGGCGACAAGAGCGGGTATTGGTTGGATAGGTAAAAACAATTGTTTAGTAACAAAAGAATTTGGACCAAGAGTCAGGCTCGGAACCATTTTAACGAATATGAACTTTGAATATAATGAGCCCATTGAACAAGATTCTTGTTGTAATTGCAACCTATGCGTTAAGTCTTGTCCTGCCATAGCTTTAAAAGGTACATCATGGACACCGAGCATTCCCCGTGAAGAAATACTAGATCCAAAGGCCTGTAGCGCGTATATGAGTAATCACTATAAACATATAGGCAGAGGATCTGTATGTGGTATATGTATAAAAGTATGTCCAAAAGGACTTAGAGTAGGGAAGTAACCCTACTCTAAGTAAGTTTGTTATCCATAGGTGTTTTTATATTTTTTCTATAACCGGCGTCATGAACCTCTAGTTGGGACAATTGAGATTTGATCTCTCTGTGAAAGTGTCGATTGTCATATTTATATGTCTTCGAACTTAATTCCACTCGGTGTCCATTAACATTTGTCCATTGACTCTTCCTTATAGACATAAAATCACCTCAGTACTATTATGGCGAAAGAATCAAAACTTAATTACGGGAATTTTTACAATTTGTTTTAAAAGAAGAGAAGTTTTTGGAGGTGCAATTTTGAATAGAAAATTTATCATTTTAATAGTATTGTCTTTACTAGTAGTACTAACCGGTTGTCAAAGCACAACAAATGAAAAGAACGTCTCATCTGAAAATATAGAAGAAATTGAAAATGATTTGCAAGAAAAAGATACTGTGGACAAAGAAGAAGAAATTGAGTTAGGAAAAACGGAACCTATTGATTTATCAGTAGTAAAGCCTAATGAAGCTGGTGAAATTATGGTGCTTATGTATCATCACATTGCCGAGCCTGAAGCGGAGTGGACCCGTACGCCAGACAATTTTAGAAGAGATTTACAAACCTTATATGATAAAGGGTATAGGCCTATTAGCTTAGAGGATTATGTAACAGGTAACATTAATACTGAGGCAGGCTTTAAACCGGTAGTATTAACCTTTGATGACGGTCCAAGGAATAATTTTAACATGATTGAAACGGATAATGACGAATGGGAAATAGACCCGGATAGCGCAGTCGGAATATTATTAGATTTTCATGAAAAAAATCCTGATTTTCCCCTGGAAGCAACATTCTTTATTAATGGTGGCGTACCCTTTGGTCAAGAAGAACTGGTTGAATACAAACTGAACTTTATTGTTGATCATGGAATGGATATAGGGAACCATACTTATAATCATATCAATTTCACAAATGCCACAGCAGATGAAATACAAGAAGAAATAGGAAGATTAAATAACCTAGTTAATAATTATTTACCGGATTATGAAGTCAATACCTTAGCCCTTCCTTTTGGATCAAAACCAAGAAGTAAAGAATTAAGAGAGTTCTTAGTGGAAGGAGAATACCAAGGTAATACGTATCATAATAGTGCCATTTTAGAGGTCGGTTGGGACCCCTACCATTCTCCGTATCATGATAAATTTGATCCAACAAGAATCCGTAGAGTAAGAGCCAGCGAAACAAAGGTTGATGGTGTAGGGATGTATGATTGGTTAAATATATTAGAACATGGCGGTAGAATACCCTTTGTTAGTGATGGTAATCCAGATCAAATTACTGTACCTGAAGGCTATGAAGAGAATATTAGAAAAAATTTAAATTTGCAAGTTAAAACCTATTAATAATCTTAAGGCGACCATTTAATGGTCGTTTTTTGTCTTTAATAACTAAGTATGAAAACCATATAAAAAAAGGTATAAAAGGAAGTAGTAAAAATGTACTTATAATATTAAAAAGACTGTGAGCATGGGCTATTTGTCTTGGAATATCATAAGGTGCTATATGAGTTGTAATTTTCACAAGTAAATGAATTAAAGGGAAACACAGTACTGTTCCCAAAATGTTAAATAATAGGTGGATTAATGCAGCTCTTTTACCAGTTCGACTTAGAGGTATGGATGCAATAATTGTTGTAACGCAGGTACCTATGTTAAGACCAAAAAGTACTACAATAGCACTGGTAACAGAAATAATATTATTAGCTCCTAAGGACTGAAGAATAGCTACTGCTGTACCACTGCTTTGTATAACAGCAGTCAATAAAAAACCACTCAGTAATCCTGATACAGGGTTGTTTTCTAGTGACAAAAAAATGGTATTTAGTATGTTTAAATCCTGTAAATAAAAAAAACCTTTTGTTAAAAAGTCAAGACCTAAGAAAACTAGAGAAAATCCAAAAAAAGTAATGCTAAAGGCTGTATATTTTTTTCTAAAGACTAAACCAAATAGGCAAGCAGCGATAAATATAATAACAACATAATTTCCTAGGCTAAAAGCAGTTAGTTGACCTGTAACGGTAGTGCCGATATTTGCCCCCATAATAATGGGGGTAGCTTGTTTTAAGGATAAAACTTTAGACTCAACAAGACTAATTAAAATGACAGTTGTACCACTACTAGATTGAAGCAGTGCAGTAACAATAATTCCGATGATTACCCCAAATAGTGGGTTAATGTTAAATTTTATTAACCAGACTTTAGCAGTTTTAGAAACAATTTGATGCATGCCAGATGTTAAAAAATATATACCAATTAAAAAAAGACAGATTCCAACGATTAGGTTGATTGTATAACTGATCAGCATGCTTCCATCACCTCGTTAAATGTATACGTTAAAAATAAAAGTTAATACCTAATTAAAATATAGGTTTAAATAAAAACATAGTAATATTATTAGAAATTTACAATATGGTTAAAAGCATATATTGTATTAGAATTGCAATGATTCTTATACTTATTTTTCACTACTGTAGTTAAAATCTAAAAAAATGGTATTATTTTGAAGGAGTTTAGAGAAAAAAAGAGAATAAATACCTTCATATTAGTTAGTATGTTTTTTAGTAAAGGAGCACAGTAATTTATGGAGTTAACCTATCAGAAGATAAAGTCGAAACAACTTAATATTATATTGATCGTGCTATGTATATGTGTTCTATATATTACTGTAGCTATAATGTTTAATAGACAAAGTTATGTCCCATCCAAGCGTGACTTAGGGGTGTTGGATTTATCTGATTGGCATGCTGAAGAGCACGGCCTTGTAGAACTAAATGAGGGTTGGGAATTTTATTGGCAAAAACTTTTAAGTCCTAGTGACTTTCAAAATACGAGTTTGTTAAATCCGGAAGGATACTTTAGCATTTCTAGAGGGTGGCATGAATATAACGTTGATGGTGCTAAGTTACCACAGTTTGGATATGGCACTTATCGATTAAGGATACAATTAAAAGAGAATGAAAGTATGCTTGGATTAAAAATCATGGATGTGCGCTCCGCATATAATCTTTGGATAGATAATGAACAAATGCTATCAGTAGGAAGGGTAGGTACAAATAAAAGTAGCACTGACCCTGAGGTAGAACCCCAAACAGTCTATTTTCAACCAGAAAGCAATGAATTTGAAATACTTATACAGGTATCAGATTTTGAGTACATAGAGAGATCGTCCCGACCAAATATTATGCTAGGAACATCAGAAAATATTAACGCTGAAACCGTAAAAAGTTTAACTAAATACTTAATTCTTTTAGGAAGTTTTTTAATCATGGGCGTATACCATCTAATGCTTTATGTATTCAGAAGAAAGGAAAAATCAACATTATACTATGCCTTGTTTAGCTTTTTAATTGCTTTACGAACAGTTTTTTTTGGAGAAAAGTTAATAAGTGGCATAATAGAAATTCCATATAAGTTAGAGATGCAAATAAGAACCCTTATTTTAACCCTGACTTTCATTGTGCTTTTGCATTTCTTTAGCACCCTGTATGCGAATGTGATCAATAGAAAAATAAATCAATTATTTGTTTCAGTGTTTGCTATTTTAACAACTTTGATTATTATACTCAGTAACGACTATATAGTTGTACTTTTCTTTGAAAGACTATATATGTATGTTCAGATACTTTTCGGAATTTATATGATTAACGTAGTAATAAAAGCCTATGTTAAGAAATGCCATGGTGCGAATTTAATAATATTTGGTATACTTTTTATGTTTCTAACAATGTTAGCAGATCTATTCATGAGTAGGGACTACTTCATGCCTTTGGGACTTCTTACTTTTGTATTTCTAAATGCTGTGGTTTTAGCATCTAAATTTAATAATGCATTTACACAAGTAGAGCTCTTGTCAGGGGAACTTAGCGTGAAAAGAGAAGAACTTGAAGCGTACAATAAATCACTTGAGGATGAAGTAGATGCAAGAACAGAAGATCTAAGGGAAAGAAATACAGCAATACAAAGTTTATTGAACCACTCTGATCAAGGGTTTTTAACATTTAAAGAGGACTTAATAATTGGAGATGAATATAGTGAGAAATGTTTAGAAATTTTTGATTCAGAAATAGACAAAAATATTATAACCGATGTATTTAAGTTAGATAAGGATGAAAAACAGTTTTTTGAAAGTTTAGTAGAAAAGATTATAAAAGAGGAAAGTAGCTTTAAAAGAGATGTTTTTGTATCTTTACTGCCTAAGGATTTTTATATTAACAATAAAAATATATTAGCAGAATATAAAGTCATTGAGGATCGAGATCTAAAAATAATGGTGATTCTTACAGATATAACAGATAAAAAAGAGTTAGAAAGTGAAATTACAAAAGAAAGAAATCGTTTAACTTCGGTCATACAAATTACAAATAATAAAACACATATTAAAAAGTCGTTAAAAAAGTTCTATAAATTATGGCAAAGTGTACTTGATGATAATTACATGGATCACACTCAAAATAAAGCTATATCATTGCTAAGAGAGATACATACTTTTAAAGGCACATTTGCTCAAATGGGATTAATAAAAGTATCTGAAAAGCTAAATGATATTGAAATCATGATAAAAGGTTTCTTAAATAGATACTCAGAAGATTATAATGACACCATCATTAAGATATTTGACATGCAGATAAAAAAATTAAGTCTTGACGTTATTAAAAGTTGGGTAGATGAAGATATAAATACTGCAAAATATTATTTAGGAGAAGATATTCTTTCAAATAGTGAGAATCAAATAATGGTGAGTGAGAAGCAGATTAAAAAGTTTGAAGAAAAAATTATAGCATTACAAATTCCAAACAGTGAAAAAGATAAAATCCTAAGACAAGTGTTAAAACTATCCTATAAGTCTTTAAAAGAGTTGGTTAAACCATATAAAAGATACGTAGAATCTACTGCAAAAAAATATAATAAACGAATTAAGTTTAAAATTGTTGAAAATAACAAGGTAGAGATTAATCCAGACATTTATGATGGTTTTCTAAAGTCCTTAGTACACATATTCAATAATATGATTGATCATGGGATAGAGACAGCGGAGGAACGAATAGAGCATGAAAAAGAGGAAGTAGGAAAAATTCAGTGCGTAATTAGTCAATTGGAAAACAAAATGATTGAAATAGTATTAAGAGATGATGGTAGAGGAATAGATATTTCTAAATTAAAGGAAAAAGCATTAGACCTAGAAATAATTAAAAAGGGACAGGACATAACAGAAAATCAGCTGATTGATATAATATTTAAAGATGGTTTTTCAACGCTAGATAAAGATAGTGGCATATCTGGAAAAGGGGTTGGATTGGCAGCACTAAAAAAGCAGATAGATATTTTAGGGGGTAATATAAAAGTAACTTATGAAGCTGGTAAGGGAACTTGCTTTTTAATTTTATTACCAATAATAGAAGTATAGTAAATAGTTAAGTGAAAGGGGGAATTACATGGCTAGAATATTAATTGTTGATGATTCACTGGCGATGAGAAAAAATTTAAAGAATATTATAGAAAGAATTAACCACCAAGTTGTAGGTGAGGCTAAAAGTGGAGAACAGGCGATAACTTTATATAAAGAACTAAGGCCAGATTTGGTAACAATGGACATTACTATGCCTGGCATGGGGGGAATAGAAGCTGTTAAAAGAATTATAAGTGACAATCCAGACGCGAAAATAATGATGGTAAGTGCAATGTCACAAAAAACCTTTGTACTCCAGGCAGTACAAGCAGGAGCACTAAATTATATTATAAAGCCTATAGATGTAAACACGATAGATCAGGTCATTAATAAAACGCTTCAAATGACTAGTAGAATATCAAAAGGAGAAGTAGATCGAAAATCTTTTAAACAACCAACTAATAAAATTCTTGATAATTTATTTAATTGGGAATATGATAAAATAGAACATATGTATAAAGTCAGTATTTATAGCAATATAAACCATACTAGCTTTGTAGAATTAAATTCAAAAATAGCAACAATTATGTTTGAGGCATCTTTAAAGATTCAGTTTTACTTTTACGATGATGCGAATACCATTGATATAAATATATTAACTCAATTACAGGACTTAATTGTAAACTTAAAAAACGTAGGTGCAACTGTAGAAATTAATACAAATAATAGTGAAATAAAAGCATTTTTTCTAGAATTGACAGTATAAACTTAATATTGAATCCAAACTTTCACTTTAAATAGTGAAAGTTTTTTTATATAATAGGAAAGTTTTACTTTTCTACTATATAAAAAATAGGGGTTGTAGGAGAAATCCCATGCCGTTCTAAGGAAGGTGCTCAGACAGCTTTGAGTTGTCGAAGTAAACCCTAGGTTTATTAGGGAAAGTGGCGTAAGCCACTTTTTTTATTTGAAAAGTTCATTAGTTTAAAGTAAATCATTAATATTTGTATGAAAATAGGAATACATTTGTATAAAGTAGTTTTAGGAGGATGAGTATGCGATTATATGTTATTCCAAGAAAAATGATCTATATTTTAATAGGCGTTATTATTGTTTTAATTGGACTAGGGGTTTATGCTACTGGCTTTACAGACAGTGTAGCAGGGGTGTTTTCTAGTGATAGAAAGTTACCTATTTATAGTGTGGATACAGCGGAAAAAAAAGTGGCTATTAGCTTTGATGCTGCTTGGGGTGATGAGTATACAGATCAAATATTAGATACTTTAGATAAATATAATGTTAAAACGACTTTTTTTCTAGTAGGATTTTGGGTCGATAAGTATCCTGATATGGTTCAAAAAATTCATGAGCGAGGACATGAGGTAGGCAATCACTCAACAACTCATCCTCATATGTCAAGATTAACTAGAGAACAAATTATAAAAGAACTACAAGAAACAGGCAATAAAATAGATGAAATTATAGGCTATCAGCCTACTGTATTTAGACCACCTTTTGGTGATTATAATAATTTATTAATAGATACAGCTAAAGAGATCGGTTATTATACAATACAGTGGGATATAGACTCACTAGATTGGAAAGAAATGGGAGTGAAACCTGTTGTTGATAGAGTTTCCAACAATGCAAAAAATGGATCAATTATTTTGTTTCACAATAATGCAAAATATGTAGCAGAATTTTTACCTTTGGTATTGGAGCAACTACAAAGTAAAGGATTTGAAATTGTGCCTATTTCAGATTTAATATATAAGGAAAATTATACAATTGATCATGCTGGAAGACAAAAGAAACTGAATTAATAAAAATTACATAATTTATGAAGCCTTGTCTAAACTAATTAAACCATATTAAATATAGGCATATATGATTACTTAGATAAGGAGATGAGTAAATGATAATTGACGGCATTGGAATAAATGGTGTCACTTGTGATTCTCGAAAAGTAAAAAAAGGAGATGCCTTTGTAGCGGTTAGAGGGGAAAAGTCAGATGGGAATCTATTTATTAAAGAGGCTGTAAAGAATGGAGCCTCAATTATTTTTACGGATTCCCATAATATTGATGAAGATGCCTTAGATAAAAAAAATATCAAGGTAAAAAAAGTTTCAAACACTAGAAAAAAACTTGCTCAACTATGCAATGAATTTTATAACTTCCCATCAGAAAAATTAAAAGTAATTGGTGTAACTGGAACTAATGGAAAAACAACTACTAGTCATTTAATCTATAAAATCCTTAAAGATGCTGGCGTATCAGTGGGATTAATTGGTACATTATATGTAAAAATTAACGATAAAACGTATAAAACTAACTTAACGACACCTGATCAAGAACAAATATTTCACTATCTATCTTTAATGGAAAAAGAAGACGTACAAGTGGTTGTTATGGAAGTTTCATCTCATGCATTAGAGAGTTACCGAGTTTTTGGGATAGATTTTGATATAGCTATTCATACAAATATAGGTAGGGATCATCTTGATTTTCATAAAACTATGGAAAACTATATTGCTAGTAAAAAGAAACTTTTCGACTCCTTATCTACTGGAAAAATTGCATTAATTAACTTAGATGATGAGCATGGACTAAAACTATTGGATAAAAATAACGATATAATTGTTTTGACCTATGGACTAAATCAAAGATCAACAATTACTGCTTCAAGTTTAGATATAGATTTCAATGTGTCTTTTACATATTGTTTGCAAAGGGGGCTAACAACTTTAACAGGTGCAGAATTAGAGCCCTTTGAGTTTCCTATTAGTCTTAATTTATTAGGAAGACATAACATGTATAACGCGCTTCCTGCAATCACGACTTGTTTATTGTTAGATATCCCTATTTCTAAAATAAGTAAATCTTTAAAAGAGATTCAGAGTGTACCCAGAAGAATGGAAATAGTATATCAGAAGGACATTTGCATAATTGATGATTTTTGCCATAATCCTTTAAGTTATGAAGCAGTTTTTCAGACAATACAAAATATGAGTTTTTGCAATTTACATATTGTAAATGCAATAAGAGGTAATAGAGGGAAAAAAGTAAATGATGAAATTGCTTCTGTAATACAGAACTGGGCAAAAATATTAAATGTAAAAAATGTATTTCTTACTTCAAGTCGAGATTGTGTTTCTGGTAATGATTATGTAACCGAAGAGGAGAGAGATGCATTTTTTTCTACATTGAAAAATGGACAAATTATATTTCAATATGAGGATAGGTTATTCGATGCCATAAAAAAAACCATTAGTTATATGAAAAAAGGAGATATGCTTTTATTACTTGGTGCCCAAGGGATGAACATGGGTGCTAAATTAGCGTTAATGTTAGTTGAGGATTATATAAATAAAACTAATTTCGATTTAAATAACCATGAAAACTTAATGCGTGGCAACTCAAATTACTTGAGAGAATTACATCATTAAATTTAATAATATAATTTCTCTAAGATTTAATTTAATATAAGGAATATTTAGCTTAACTTCTGAATAATATTTTTAAAGATTGTACTATTTTATAACTCTAAGTGAAACTATGCTTAGAGAATTTTAAGAAAATAGTATTATAAAAAAACATAAGAGTATAAGGGGGAGTTAAGCTTTATGGTAGATCATGTAATTGATACAAATGTTGTTTCGGTAGTAGGTAAAGTAGTGGGAGAAAAAACTTTTAGTCACGAAATTTATGGGGAAGGATTTTATACTTATCATATCGAGGTTCCTAGACTCAGTGATATAACAGACACGCTTCCACTGACAATATCAGATCGATTGCTTGTTGATATGGACTTAATCCCTGGTGATTTAGTCAAAATTGAAGGGCAACTAAGATCGTACAATAAGTTTATGGATGGAAATAACAGACTAATATTAACGGTATTTGTGAGGGAAATTGAAAAGATTGATGATATGGGCTCATATAAGAATCCAAACCAAATAGAGCTGGAGGGTTTTATATGTAAAGAACCAGTGTATAGAGAAACACCTTTTGGAAGGGAAATTACTGATCTTCTAGTGGCAGTAAATAGGCCTTACAATAAGTCTGATTATATTCCTTGTATAGCGTGGGGAAGAAATGCAAGATTTTCATCAAAACTAAATGTAGGAGATCAAGTTAAAACTTGGGGTCGTATTCAAAGTAGACAATATCAAAAGAAACTAAATGATGGTAGAGTTATAGATAAAGTAGCATATGAGGTTTCAATTTCAAAAATGGAGAAAGTAGAAAAAGAAAACGTCGAAGAAATAGTTTAAGTAACATCAAAAAGTAGTATTACTATTGTTTAAGTAATACTACTTTTCTACTGTATAAAAAAGGAGACGTTGAGAACCAAAGGAATTCATATTAAAGTGGCGTTAGCCATTTTTTTATTTTGAGAAAATCGATGAATATAAACCTAAGTGTGTCTAAGGCATCTTAACGTCGTTGAATGATATAATATAGTAATTAAAAATAAATATAGAAAATTTAACCAATAAAAAGGAAAAAAAAACTATCTGTAGAAATCTATACATATGAGGAAATTGCATAATTAAATTTGTAAAACATAGAAAAAGAAAGTATGTTAAACTAACCTCACTAAAAGTGAAATTTAAAATAATCGTTTAAGTTTTACAAAGTATGCAAAGTCCTCCTTACGATTTTATCTTAATTCTTGTGCTTATTAAGCTGCAATATTTAACGACTTACTTAAGTTTACTGCAATAGTTCCTGCTACTAAAGCTATACAGTTAAGTAATGCATGTATTTTAGCCTTTTTAATACCCTTGGATCTAATATTGTTTAAATTAAGGTATTCTTTAAGTCTACTGTTACATCTTTCAACAGATGTTCTTTTATCATATTGTTTTTTCCATTCATTTGAAGATCTTAAAGGATAACCATGCAGTCTTGGATTC
Organism: Serpentinicella sp. ANB-PHB4; assembly: GCF_031432315.1. NCBI lineage: Bacteria > Bacillati > Bacillota > Clostridia > Peptostreptococcales > Natronincolaceae > Serpentinicella > Serpentinicella sp. ANB-PHB4. The sequence goes on along the minus strand of NZ_JAVKGO010000008.1, from coordinate 18 downwards.
TCTTTGTAATTAAGTTTC
>NZ_JAVKGO010000007.1:0-149349 GCF_031432315.1 Serpentinicella sp. ANB-PHB4 | reverse complement strand
GCCAGTGATAATTTCATTTTACTGCGAGGTTTCTTTCTTTGCAAAGTTCAAATTTAGTTAATTACAGGAATGCTCCTATATGGTTTTATAACCCGTATTTTATCCTTAATTAGAAACAGATTGAATATTTGCATTCATGAGCATGAGTACAAAACATTCAATCTGTATAGTAATCTTTTTATTATGTATTAAACCATTCCCAGTTTCACTGTGATCCCATTATTTAAAAACTTTGTTAGATCAATCACTTTGGACTTATCTATTTTATTTCCTTTGTCATCATACAGTACCTCGACCACCGGTCTAGTTGGCCAATTTTTATTGCATTCGATGACTATACCTCGTTCTCCTGATTCGAGTTCAACAATCGTTCCCTGTGGATATATAGAGACATGCTCCATAAACACTTTAACTAGTCTATAATCAAATTGATGATTTCCCATACTTCTTAAATATTCTAATCCTATATGAAGAGGCATTCCTTGTCTGTATACCCTATTAGAAGTAAGTGCATCATATACATCACATATGGCAACTATTCTTGCAAACTCGTGAATTTTTGTTCCAATTAACCCTTTCGGGTACCCTTTTCCATCAAAACGTTCGTGGTGATCACGAATAATCATCCTCGACTCTTCACTTATGCCTTCAATATCTTTAACCATTTCATACCCAAGCATCGCATGTTTTTTCATTAAGTCATATTCTTCAACCGTAAAAGCTCCTGGTTTATTTAATATTTCATCATCAATATCAGCTTTCCCTATATCATGTAATAACGCACCGATTCCTAAAGTTTCGAGGCTTTTCAAATCATATTTTAATGCAACACCCATTAACAAAGATAAAATACACACGTTTACTGAATGTGAAAATGTATGATCATCAACAGAACGAATATTGGTCAAATTAACTAATACACTCTTATCATCAACTAATCCATCAATTAGATTGTTTACAATATCTTTGAGTTTATCAACATTTATGTTTTTAGTTGTTTCTATATTTTCCATTGACTGCCTAAGTAAGGTAACTGCTTGATCTTTTGTATCTTCAAGGACAGCATCAATCACTTCTGCTGGTCCGTCAGTATCCCACTCTATAAATATGCTATCTACATTATGGTTATCTAATCTCTGTATAATATTTTCTTTTAGTTGTGCACCTTTTTCAATCAATAAATTTCCTTCTGCTGAGAAAATTGACTTTGATAGCTTCATCCCACACTTTATTGAAGACGTTTTTATTTTCACCATTTTATGCCCCCCTGCCATTCAGTCAAGGAATTTATAGCTTTACCCTATAGGTATAGACACTAATATATAATTATTTTAACATGGATCGACATATTATCCTACATATTTTTTAATTTATTTGCTAACTCGTCTAATTTTCTTAATCGATGATTTACGCCAGACTTACCTATTGACGGATTTAGCATCTGTCCTAATTCCTTTAAACTGGCATCATGATAATTTAATCTTTTTTGGGCTAACTCTCTTAGATTTTCAGGGATACCATTTAAACCCACCCTAGCGATAATATATTTAATATTTTCGATCTGTCTCATAGATGCATTGACAGTTTTGCTTAAATTTGCTGTTTCACAGTTAACAATCCGATTAACATCGTTACGCATTTGTTTATATATCCTTATATTTTCAAGTTCCAATAACGCTTGATGCGCTCCTACTATATTTAATAAGTCTACAATTTGATCGCCTTCTTTAAGATAAACTACTAAGTTACCTTTACGCTCCACAATTTTGGCACTAAGGTCAAACAGATTAATCAAATCCTTCAAATCTTCGCTATGTTCCTGGTTATTAGTAACAAATTCAAGGTGGTATGTTTTCTCAGGATCACTAATAGAGCCTCCACTCATAAAGGCACCTCTTAGATACGCTCGCTTGCAACATCTCTTTTTTACTAACACTTCAGGAATTTCATAGGTTATATCAAAATTATCATTCTGATCCTGTAATATTCCAAGTTGTTTTAATATATCCCAACTGTTCATCTGATGCGTTATACCCATCAAATAGTAGTTGTTTTTATTAAGCTTTAGATTTTTTCTAATCATCACTTCTGTATTAATATCAAATAACAGTTTAAATAGTTTAAATACTTTTCTTGCAACAGATGGATTCTCTGTTGAAATGATAACATTAAATTTTTTAAGGCCGACTAGCTGAAGTGTTCCACTCATCCTAACAAACGCAGCCAGTTCTGCAATTTGACAACATTTACGCTCTGAAAAATTACGAGCTAACTCACTTTTTGTCTTTGATGAAAAAGACATTTCTCTCACACCTTTTTCAACTTATTTTTTCTTTTCGTAATACTATTGCACTATCAAACCAGTTTACGAGTCTTTCCGTATTTCTAATATGGCTTTTCTAATTATTTGTTTTTCATCTTCATATTTTGCATGATCTACTGCACGATCCATATGAATAAATTTAGCTTCTATAAAGCCTTCTTCTTTCAAAGGTATACAATCCATTGTTTTTGATTGCATCATATACCAATGAACTGTTTTATTTACGATATCATTATCTTTCCAGCAGTTTTTATATGTATAATGAATATCACCTAAATATTTTAAAACTTTTACTTTTACACTTGCCTCTTCGTAAACCTCTCTTATGGCTGCTTCCTTAAAGGATTCCTCTAATTCTACTTTCCCCTTTGGTAAAACCCAGTCACCATTGTATTTTTTAAGCAGTAATATGGCATTACCGAAAACTACCACGCCTCCTGCACTTACCTCTTGTCTCACTCAGCTCACTCCCTTTAAGTAAAACAAAATCAAATTGTTCAACCCTTTATCTTTTTGTAGTATATATTAAATTATCTCATATTAAAATATTTATTTCAATCTTTAGAATTTTGCATGTGTTAATGTAACTTAATCTACGTTTAATTTAATTATATACTTTAACATTTGAATTCTACTGGATAATTATGCTATTCACTGACAAAAAAAGTGATATGTCATTTTCTGACATATCACTTTCGTTTGATTTATTTTTACAAAAACAAATCCAATATTGTTTTTGAAAGCTTCACAGCATCATGTCTTATATACTGATTTTTAACCTCAACGAAATCATCTTCTAAAAGCATAATGTTATAATCTTTTAGCTTTTTCTTATCATTGTCGGTAACTTTTACAAAAGAAGCCCCTTCATCATGATATTTGTCCTCGGTTTTTTCTGCAGCCTTACCTGTGTTTGCAATTACATAGTCAAAAGGTATTCCTGGACAATGCTTCCATATGGCATTTACATGGTCAATAATCGAATAGTTATCTGTTTCACCGGGCTGTGTCATTATATTTGGAATATATACAAGCTTTCCTCTTTTACTAGCCAAGGCTTCGCATATCCCTTCTACTAATAAATTTGGTAGAATACTTGTGTACAAACTCCCTGGCCCCATTATGACAATATCTGCATCTTTTATTGCACTAATTGCCTCTTTTAATGCACTCGCATCTTTTGGTTCAATATATACACTTTCTATGGGACTATTTTCCGTTATACTTGTTGTAGGGATTTTAGATTCTCCTTGTATGATCATACCATTTTCTAGTTTACCAAAAAGGGTCAAATTTTCTAAAGTGACTGGATAGACATTGCCTGATACTGCAAAAACATCATTTATCTTTTTTATTGCTTCTTCAAAACTATCACTTGTTCCATCCATGGCAGCAATAAGTAAATTCCCGAAGCTTTGGCCTTTTAAAGACCCTTCCTGAAACCGATACTGTAAAAGTTTTTCCATAGTAGGTTCCATTTCAGCTAAAGCTAAAATACAACTTCGTATATCCCCTGGGGGTAACATGCCTAAATCCTCTCTTAATACACCGGAACCTCCACCATCATCAGCAACAGTAACAATAGCTGTAATATTCGTAGTGAAATGTTTTAATCCTCTTAATAAAACAGATGAACCTGTTCCTCCACCTATAGTAACAATCTTAGGACCTTTTGAAAGGATTCGTTTATCATAGACTTGTTTATTTACATTTTTTTTATCCAATGGTTTTGTTAGTGATCCAAGAAAGCTAATATTTTTCAATAAAGAATTAAGTCCAAATTTTAATGAAAAATAAATAATTCCAAGTCCCAAAATTAGAATGCCTATTGCCATTTGGCTTTCTAAAGGAATATTTAATAGCATAATGTAATAACTAGCTGCATATGCTACTAAAATGATTCCTAGTAATCCTAGAAGTACCCACCTTTTCAGTTGTAGCCCAGGTTTTAACCAGTCTATTAATCTCATTATTATTTTTTCCTTTCTCCAGACATGATTAAATCACGATGGGTTAGAACAACACGGTGTTTTTTTTCTTTTAGCCAATGATAAAGAACATGGGCAATTGTAACCGACCTGTGCTTTCCACCGGTACAGCCAATAGATATAACTAATTGATTTTTTCCTTCTTTTATGTACTGAGGAATTAGAAAATCTATCATATCTATAAGCTTTTTGGAAAATTCAACACTAATAGGTGATTCCATAACATAATCTCGGATTACTTTATCGTTACCAGTCATTTCTTTTAGCTCTTCGATATAAAATGGATTTGGTAAAAACCTGACATCAAAAACTAAATCTGAATCAGTAGGCATCCCGTGCTTAAACCCGAAGGATGATATTGATATAATAAGATTATTCATTTCATTTCCTTCTAAAAAAATATTTCGTAGCTCTTCTTTTAGAAGTCCAGGTGTCAGTTTCGTAGTATCAATTATATTTGTTGCACGCTTTTTAAGCTCATGAAGTTGATCTCGTTCTTTTTTTATACCTGATTTTAAACCTTCTGTTCCACCAATTGGATGGCTTCTTCTTGTTTCTTTAAATCTTTTTAAAAGAATTTCATCCGATGCATCTAAAAATAATATTTCATACTTTAATCCTTGTTGTTCTAGCTCATTTAAGGATTCAAAAAGATCGTTGAAAAATAGTCCACCTCTTATATCAATGACTAGTGCAACCTTTTCAATACCCCTTTGTGTTTGATTACACAACTCTGCAAACTTTGGTATCAAAATAGGTGGTAGATTATCAATACAGTAAAATCCGAAATCCTCCATACAATTAATGGCTTGACTTTTCCCTGCACCTGACATTCCTGTTACAATAACAAACCTCATATAATCCAACTCCTCTTATGTATTAAAATTTATTTTCAATACACTAAACCTTATATTACGCTTCACCAATCATTTTAACTTCTGTTTCTAGTAAAACTCCAAAGTTCTTTTTCACTGTATTTTGAATATGTTTGATCAAATTTGTTACATCCTCTGCGGTAGCTCCACCCTTATTAACAATAAACCCAGCATGTAGCTCTGAAACTTGTGCCCCACCAATTTGATAGCCTTTCAAATTAGAGTCTTCGATAAGTTTACCAGCATAAAAACCCGGTGGCCTTTTAAAAACACTTCCTGCACTAGGTAAATTTAATGGTTGTTTTGTTGTTCTTTTTTCTGTTAATTCATTAATTTTTGATTTAATTTCTTCGTATGTTCCAACTTGCAAGTCAAGGGTTACTTCTAAAACTATATAGTTGTTCTTTTGTATGGTACTTGTTCTATACCCTAAATCTAACTGTTCTTTGCTTAATTCTATCATTTCACCTTTTTGAGTCACAGCTTTACATGACCACACAACATCTTTCATTTCACCACCGTAGGCTCCTGCGTTCATTGTTACTGCACCACCCAAAGACCCAGGAATACCGTCAGCAAACTCAAATCCTGTTAAATTGTTCTTTAATATTCTCTTCGATAGTCTGGAAAGTAATATACCTGCCTCAGCAGTTACTTTCGTTCCATCAAAAGTAACTTGATTTAAATTGTCACCAATTTTTAACACAACCGTTCTCATACCTTTATCACTTACTAATAGATTTGATCCATTACCTAAAATAAATACGGATACATCATTCTGGTTGCATATTTTTATAACTGCTTGAACTTCATCAATGGTTTGTGGTATTAGAAAAATATCTGCTGGACCACCTATTTTGAAGGATGTATGATTTTTCATTGGTTCATCTATAAGTACATTATCTTTATTCATAATCTTAATAAACTCATTGTATAAGTGCGCTTTATTCATTTTTTCACTCCTATTTAATAATTGATACTATTTATTATTCCCAGTTTATTCAATAACTTGCAATAGAGCTATGTTTGATAGTAAGCTGATTGACAAGGTTTAAAGAAGATGTTCTAAAACTGAGTTATTACACATCAAGTATATCCTTTTTAAAAAAACAGGTCAATGAAAGCTTTATTTAGTTTTTGAGTATTTGCTTTATCTCAGTATAAGCATCATTAACTACTTGTTCTGCATTTTTTTTCTCTAGGATCCCTTTTTTTATTTCTTCTTGAATGATGGTATCTATTTCTTTCCATCTTGGATGGGGATTAATAATTTTTATATTATCTAACTGCGCTTGTATATTACTCATATAAATTTGATTTTCATATATGTTGTCAATATCGTTTTTAACTGGAAATGCACCTAGACGATGTAATTCCTCTTGATGTGAATCATCAGTTAAAAATTTAATAAACTCTAGACACATCTTTAATTTCTCTGGGTCTTCCTGCTGTGTAATGGCATATGCTCCTATGCCACTAGTCATAATTACTGGTGTAGATCCGTTACCTATAGGAAAATTAGCTGTTCTATACTCAAAACCTTCTCCTTGGTTATTTAATTGTTCTAATGCATTTACTCCCCATAATCCTACAGGGTACACTGCTACATCTTGCTTTTTTAAAAATCGTGTCCAGGCTGCGGCCGCATTGTCTTCACCAAATGATTCCGGAGTGATCCCATGGGCATGTTTTAAGTCTATAACCTTCTGGACGCCACTTATTGCTTCTTTTCCTGTAAAAACATAATTTTGATTTTCATCAAAAATGTCTGCTCCATCACTTAATAGGATTCCCCACATATTATAGTATCCCGGCTCTATAAAACTATGAAAACCAAAATGATCAATTTTATCTCCGCCTCTACTATCATAAGTTAACTGTCTTGATGTTGCAATAAACTCATCATAGGTCCAATTTCCATCCTCTGGTGGTTTCACGCCTCTTTCTCTAAATAGTTCCATATTAATCATCATTGTATAAGTTGTTACCATCCAGGGCAGTGCTAAAACTTCATTTTCAACTGTTAAAGCATTTATAATGCGCTCATTAAATCTTTTTAATTCATTTGTAGGAAGATGTTCGTTTAAAGGCACAAAGTTTCCTTTCGTTAATATGTTTGTATCAATTCCAATAGGAACAATATCCGGTGCCTCACCATTTTTAATTGATTCTTCAATAAACTCACTTCCATTCTCTGATGCTATAGGATTGAAATCAATAAATACACCGGGGTTTTTCCTTTCAAATTGTTTAATTTTTTCATTAATCCATCCAAAATTTGTTCCTTTTTTACTATCAAAGTTGGGTAGATCCCAAAATGAGATTATACCTGTCCATGTAGGCTTAGTTGTTGTATTAAAATTTAATGGTTGAGGTTGATAAAACATAAAATAAAATGGCCCCATCACAACAAATATTGCTAAAACAAAACTAAGTATAGCTACTCTAGGTCTGTGCTTTCTTGACGGCATACATATCCCCCCTAATAATTCATATTCTAAGGTCCAGTGCAATATGTATGCAGACTCTCTATATACAAAAAAAGAGACTATATGCAGTCTCTTTTTGTTGTGTGTAATTACTTATTAACTTTTAGTAATAGCCTTAAATGGACATGCTCCTACACAAACGCCACACTTTACACATTTATCCTGATCTATTACGTATAATTCTTTTCCTTTTACACCATCAATACAGTCAACTGGGCATTTCACCGCACAAATGCCACATTTTTTACATAATTCTGGTATTACTTTATATTGTAATAATGATTGACATACTCCTGCAGGACAACGTTTTTCCGTTACATGCGCCTCATACTCATCTCTAAAGTATTGTAGTGTTGATAATACAGGATTTGGTGCTGTTTGTCCTAAACCACAGAGAGATGCAGACTTTATCGTTTTTGCCAAGCTTTCTAGTTTATCTATATCTTCTAACGTTCCTTTTCCTTCTGTGATCTTATCGAGAAGCTCAAACATTCTTTGTGTACCTTCTCTACATGGTGTACATTTTCCACAGGATTCTTCTACAGTAAAATCTAAAAAGAATCTTGCTATGTCAACCATACAGTTATCTTCATCCATAACAATCATACCTCCAGACCCCATCATAGAGCCTAGTTCAATTAAATTGTCATAGTCGATTGGTGTATCTATATACTTTTCTGGTATACAGCCTCCAGATGGGCCCCCTGTTTGGACAGCTTTAAAAGCTTTACCATTAGGAATTCCACCACCAACTTCATAAATTACTTCTCTTAGCGTAGTACCCATAGGCACTTCTAGTAATCCGGTATTAACAATTTTACCACCAAGGGCAAATACCTTCGTCCCTTTAGATTTTTCAGTTCCAATACCTGCAAACCACTCTGCACCCTTTAATAGTATTTGTGGTACATTTGCATAGGTTTCTACATTATTTAATAAAGTAGGTTTGTTCCATACCCCTTTTTGTGCTGGGAACGGAGGTCTTGGTCTAGGCATACCTCTTTTTCCTTCAATAGAGTTAATCAGTGCCGTTTCTTCTCCACAAACGAAAGCTCCCGCTCCAAGTCTTATTTCTAAGTCAAAGTTAAAGCCTGTGCCAAAAATATTTTCTCCTAGTAGTCCTGCTTCTCTCGCTTGATCTAAGGCTATTTGCAACCTCTTAACCGCTATTGGATATTCTGCTCTAATATAAACATACCCTTGGTTAGCCCCTACTGCATAAGCAGCTAATGCCATAGATTCAATAATTGCATGAGGATCTCCTTCTAATATTGATCGATCCATAAAAGCCCCAGGGTCTCCCTCGTCGGCATTACAGGCAACATACTTTTCATCCCCTTCAGCCTTTGCTGTAAATTCCCACTTAAGTCCAGCTGAGAATCCACCGCCTCCACGGCCTCTTAAACCTGATTCTTTTATAACATCAATAACTTCTTCGGGCGTCATTTCTGTTAATGCTTTAGCTAATGCTTGATATCCATCTAAAGCTATATACTCTTCAATTACTTCAGGATTAATCACACCACAATTTCTAAGGGCTATTCGCATTTGTTTTTTATAGAATTCAACTTCATTAACTGACTTTATTTTGTCTTCATCTACTGACTCTTTAAAGAGAAGGTCTTTAACAATCCTTCCTTTTAGTAAATGTTCTTCAGTAATTTTTGGTACATCTTCTACTTTTATTTGACTATAGAACGTTCCTTCTGGATATACAATTACAATCGGTCCTGCTTCACATAAACCAAAGCATCCTGTTTGCAGTGCTTTCACTTCTTTTTCTAGGTCATTTTTCTTAATTTCTTCGTTAAATTTGTCTAGTATTTGGTTTGCACTTGAAGAAATACATCCTGTACCGCCACAGACAAGAACGTGTGATCTAAAAAGTTCCATCTTTTTTCCCCCTTGTATCTCATAGGATTTTTGTAGTCCCTTGATTTAGCCTTGTATCATAAATTCATTTATTTCATTTCCGTTCACTATATGCTCTAGAATTACTTGCTTTGCTTTCTCCGGCGTCATTTTAATATAAGTTACTTTTTCATTACCTTCTTTATACACTTCGATCATTGGCTCCATATTACAGGCACCAATACACCCGGTTTGTGTAACGACAACATTGTCTAAATTCCTTTTTTTAACCTCTTCAATCAGTGCCATCATAACAGGTCTTGCCCCTGATGCAATGCCACAAGTAGCCATTCCTACAACAATACGAGTGCCTTTGTTTTCTTTTCTTAAGTTTATTTTGTCTAATGCTTCTTTACGGATTTTTTCTAAATCAGCAATTGATTTCATTTAGAAACCCCCTCGATACATTAATATTTTTTTATAATATCTGCTACATCTTCAACCTTTAATTTTCCATATACATCTTCATTCACTGTAATAAGCGGTGCAAGTCCACAAGCCCCAATACATCTAGTAGCCTCAATCGTATATTTACCATCTTCAGATGTTTCACCAGCTTTTGTATTTGTTAGTTCCGAAACCTTGTCCAAAATTGGCTGAGCACCTTTCACGTAACAGGCTGTACCCATACAAACCCCAATTACATAGTCCCCTTTTGGTACTAGTGAAAATTGAGAGTAAAATGTTGCTACCCCATAAATTTCACTTAATGAAATTTGTAATTCTTCAGAAACTTTCTTCTGTACTTCTAATGATAAACACCCAAAAATACGTTGTGCTTCATGTAACACTGGCATTAATGCACCTTTTTGACCTTTATGGCGATCAATTACCTTTTGCAATGCTTCAAAGTTTTCTTTCGTTAAGATATCCTTAGCCATAATTCCCCTCCCTATTCTTATTTACTCATAAAGAGAAATGTTGCGACTTTGTTTAATTTTTAACATTTAACAACGTCACAATAATAAATTTCATTTTTTTCAATACAATTATAACATAAAGAACCTTATATATGTTAAATTTTTAACTAAATTGTGTTTAAAATTATAAGTCGTAATTTTTAGAATTTTATAATTATTATTTATTAAAAATAATCTTATAATAAATATCCTTTTGAAAAGATATATTATTTATTAAAGAATTCATATATACTTTTTGCATTAACTGATGTAATTCCCTCAACTTCTGTTAACTCTTCCACCGATGCAATTTTCATTTTATCTAGACTTTTAAAATGCTTCATTAATGCTTGTCTGCGTTTCTCACCAATACCAGGTATCTCCTCTAAAATTGAGTTCAGGGTTTTATCTTTTCTTAAGCTTCTGTGATAATTTATTGCAAATCGATGCGCCTCGTCCTGCATTTTAGCAATAAAACGAAGTAAAGGTGATGCCTTATCAAGGACAAATTCTTCCCCTTTATATATCAACCCTCTTGTTCGATGTTTATCGTCTTTTACCATACCACAGATCGGGATGTCTATGTTTAATTGATCTAAAACCTTTTGTGCACTGCTTACTTGCCCAGCCCCTCCATCGATCATAATTACATCAGGAAAAATTGCAAACTTTCCTTCATTTATTGTCATTGTTTTATCAATTATATCTTTTGTTTCTTTAAGTCCTCTAGTAAATCTTCGATTAATTACTTCCTCCATACTTGCATAATCGTTTGCCCCTTGTACTGTTTTTATTTTAAATCGTCTATAATGTTTTCTTGCTGCTTTTCCTTCCTCAAATACAACCATAGAGCCAACTGACTCTACTCCTTGTATATTGGATATATCAAAAGCCTCTATTCTCATAGGAGGCGCATCTAATTCTAATACATGTTGCAGTTGTCTTAAAACTGTATCCCTTTGATCTTTTTCTTTTTTGTTTGCTTCTTCTACTTGCACCATTGTTACTTGAGCATTTTTTGTCGCCATCTCAACTAAAGATTTTTTCTCACCTTTTTGAGGTGCTTTTAATTTAACACGATTGCCTCTTTTTTGCGTTAACCATTCTTCTAGGATATTTTGATCCTCTACTTTTTCTTGAATTAGAATTTCTTTCGGTATAAAAGCAACTTCACTATAAAATTGTTTAAGGAAAGATGATATTATTTCTCCAGTGCTCTCCTTACTAGTTTCTAGCATAAAATGTTCCCGTTGAAGAAGCTTGCCCTGTCTAATAAAAAATACTTGTGCACAACTTCTTTCCGTGTCTTCTCCTTTATAAATGCCAATGACATCTTGATCAATCTGTTCTGTTGATAAAACCTTTTGTTTTTCTACAATATTTTGTAATGCCATAAATTGATCTCTATAAACAGCAGCATTTTCAAAGTCCATTTCCTTTGCTGCTTCCTTCATTTTACTTTCAATTTTCCTGATCAATTCATCCTGTTTCCCACTTAAAAAAAGTATAATTTCATCTATCATCTGCCTGTAGCTTTGTACATCGACATTTCCTGTACAAGGTCCAACACATTTCTTTATATGATAATATAAACAAGGCCGTTCTTTTTTTTCAATAGACTGTCTTATATTACGTCTACATGTTCTTATAGGAAAAAGTTTATGTATGACCTCTAAAGTTTCTTTTAACGCACCTCCATTTGTATAAGGCCCAAAGTATTTTGCTTTATCCTTAACAAATTGTCTTGTTTTAAATACACGAGGAAACTCTTCATTTACTGTGATTTTTATATAAGGATAACTTTTATCATCTCTTAATAGCACATTGTACTTCGGTCTATTTTTTTTAATCAGATTACACTCGAGTATTAATGCTTCAAGCTCTGAATCAGTTACTATATATTCAAAAGAAACAATGTGAGATACCATTGCTTGTACTTTAGTCGTTTGATTTTTTAATGACTGAAAATATTGACGGACTCTATTTTTTAAAGAAATTGCTTTTCCAACATATATAATCGTCTCTTCTTTATCCTTCATCAAGTATACCCCGGGTTTATCTGGGAGTAATGCTAATTGTTCTTTTATATCAAACAAATGATCACCTCTGTTTTCGTACTGAATTATCAAATCTTTAATCAAAATAGAAACTTTATCTTAGTTTAACATATTACAAAATGTATATCCTTTATTTTTATTTATACAATAACAAAGCCAGTCTTAATCAGACTGGCCTTAGCATTTATTCATTACTTTTTTTGTTATTATATATTTATCTTGTTCTGGCCCTAGAATAAATAATCGATTTCCGTCAGCTTTAAGAATTTTGCCTTCAAACTGATATTCTACTTTGTCTCCAACAATTATACAAAGGGCACTTTTAACAGCGTTTTGAGCATAAATTCCTTGTATGATAATTTCTATCATTTTTCCCTCTATATGAACTATTACTCCTCTAGTTTTAACATCCTCAAACATATCAGACCTTATATTTATTTTAACCTCTTGACCGATACACAAAATCGAATTATTCATAAGATCACCTCTGTAGTTAGATCTTATAATACTTCATAACAATTTTATATAGGCACTTTTTCTTATTTTTCAAGGTGTTTTTTTAGATACTTTCCAGTGTATGATGCATTATTCTTTGCCACTTCTTCAGGTGTACCTGCAGTAACAATTTTTCCTCCACCTGTACCTCCTTCTGGGCCTAAGTCAATAATGTAATCAGCTGTTTTAATAACGTCTAAATTATGTTCTATTACTAAGATTGAGTTGCCGCCCTCTACGAGCCTTTGCAATACACTTATTAGCCTATCAATATCTGCAATGTGTAATCCGGTTGTAGGTTCATCTAAAATATATAAAGTTTTACCAGTGCTTCTTTTACATAATTCTGTAGCGAGTTTAATTCTTTGGGCTTCTCCACCAGATAGTTGCGTAGAAGGTTGTCCTAGGCGAATATAACCTAAACCAACGTCATGAAGTGTTTGTAACTTTCTTTGTATTTTGGGTATGTTTTCAAAGAACTTCAGCGCTTCTTCTACATTCATGTGAAGCACATCTGAAATGGTTTGTCCTTTATACTTAACTTCAAGGGTTTCTCTATTATACCTTTTTCCCTTACAAACCTCACAAGGTACATATACATCTGGCAAGAAATGCATTTCAATTTTTATAATTCCGTCACCTTTACATGCTTCACAACGACCACCTTTTACGTTAAAACTAAAACGTCCTTTTTGATATCCACGCATCTTTGCATTCGTTGTTTGGGCATATACATCTCTAATATCATCAAATACACCGGTATAAGTTGCAGGATTAGAACGTGGCGTTCTTCCGATAGGTGACTGGTCTATATTAATTACTTTATCTATATTGTCTAACCCTTTTATTTCTTTATGCTTACCTGGTTTACTTTTAGCACCATGTAATTCCTGGGATACTTTTTTATAAAGAATCTCATTGATTAATGTACTTTTTCCAGAACCTGATACCCCTGTTATACAAGTAAATACACCTAAAGGTAACTTTACATTTACATTTTGTAAGTTATTTTCCTTTGCACCTTTTATTTCAATATAATTATTTTTTGGCTTCCTTCTTTCCTTTGGTACTTTTATCTCTTTTTTTCCGCTTAAATACTGACCAGTAATAGAGTTTTCACAGTTTATAATATCTTTTACAGTACCTTGAGCGACAATCTCTCCACCATGTACTCCGGCCCCAGGACCTACATCTACAATATGATCTGCTTCAAACATCGTATCCTCATCATGCTCAACAACTATTACGGTATTTCCAATATCCGTTAGATGTCTTAATGTTTTTAGTAATCGATCATTATCTCGTTGGTGTAGTCCAATACTCGGTTCATCTAATATATATAAAACTCCCACAAGACTGGAGCCTATTTGCGTGGCTAGACGGATCCTTTGGGCTTCTCCACCTGATAAAGTCCCTGCATTTCTTGAAAGGGTTAAATAATCTAAACCTACATCTTTTAAAAAGCTAAGTCTTCCCTTTATTTCTTTTACAATCTGCTCTGCTATAAACTTTTTACGATCATCAAGATGAATCTGATCAATGTAGTCATAAGCTTCTTTAATTGACATTTCTGACACGTGATAAATATTTTTATCCCCTATGGTAACAGCTAAGGCTTCATCCTTTAATCTTGCACCACTACAGCTGCTACACGGGCTTTCACTCATATATTCCTCAATTTTTTCCCGCATATAATCAGAGTTTGTTTCCATATAGCGTCTTTCTAAATTAGGTATAACGCCTTCGTATGGAGAGGAATACAATCTTGTGCCTCCAAACTTTGATTCATACTCAAAGTCTACACTCTTATCTCCTGCTCCATATAGTAAGTCATTTAGTAGTTCTTCAGAAAAATTCTTAATTGGCGTATCCACATCTTGACCATATTGCTTCACTAAACTCTCCAACATTTTATAATAATATGTCCCTTCATTACTACCACTTGATCCACTCCACGGAGCTACTGCTCCTTGTCTGATTGTTAAATTTCTATTTGGTATTACAAGACTTTCATCAACAATTTTTTTGTGACCAATACCATTACAGACACCACACGCACCAAAAGGGCTATTAAATGAAAACATCCTCGGAGCCATCTCCTCTACTCCTACTCCGTGTTCTGGACAAGCAAACTTTGTAGAGAATAGTAGTTCTTCACCGTCTATTACATCTATAGCTACTAATCCTTCTGTTAATTTTAATACGGTTTCTACTGAATCTGCTAATCTTTGTGTGATACCATCCTTTATTACAATACGGTCTACAACAACATCAATATAATGTTTTTTGTTTTTTGAAAGCTTTATTTCATCACTTATATCTAATACTTCCCCATCAACTCTAACTCGTACAAATCCAGATTTTTTTATCTCTTCTAAAATCTTTTGGTGTTCTCCTTTTTTACCTCGCACAACTGGTGCTAAAATTTGAATTTTAGTCCTTTCTCCAATTGCTATTATTTTATCTACAATTTGTTCTACAGTCATTTGACTAATTTCAATCCCACAAACTGGACAATGGGGCGTTCCAACCCTTGCAAATAGCAATCTTAAATAATCATATATTTCCGTTACTGTTCCTACGGTTGATCTTGGGTTTTTACTTGTTGTTTTTTGATCAATAGATATTGCAGGGGATAATCCTTCTATATATTCAACATCTGGTTTTTCCATTTGACCTAAAAATTGTCTTGCATAAGCTGATAGACTTTCGATATAACGCCTTTGCCCCTCAGCATATATTGTGTCAAAGGCAAGAGATGACTTTCCAGATCCCGACAATCCAGTTAGGACTACTAGCTGGTCTCTAGGAATCTCTAGATCTACATTTTTTAAATTGTGTTCTTTTGCCCCTTTAATAATAATTTTATCCTTTGCCACGCCTTAACCTCCTAGTTGTCACTTATCTTTAAATTTTAATTCTTTTATCTTATCTCTCAATTCCGCGGCTCTTTCAAATTGTAAATTTTCTGCCGCTTGTTGCATTTCAATTTCTAGCTTCTTAATTATTTCAGCTAGTTCTTCTTTTGTATAAGCTTTTTTCTCTGTATTTATTCCGTACTTTTCTTGATCCTCAGCAACCTTAGTTGCTTCTATTACATTTCTAATCTTCTTCTTAATTGATGTTGGTGTAATATTATGTTTTTTATTGTATGCTTCTTGTATTTCTCTTCTTCTTTTTGTTTCTTCTATGGCACGTTCCATTGAACCTGTTATCCGGTCTGCATACATGATAACAGTCCCTTCAGCGTTTCGAGCTGCCCGTCCGATTGTTTGAATCATGGAGGTTTCAGAGCGTAAAAACCCTTCTTTATCTGCATCTAAAATTGCCACAAGAGAAACCTCCGGCAAGTCCAAACCTTCTCTGAGTAGATTTATACCCACTAATACATCATATACTCCCAGTCTTAGATCCCTAATAATTTCCATGCGTTCCATGGTATCTATATCTGAGTGTAGATATGTTACTTTAACATCAATCTCTTTTAAATAATTTGTTAAGTCCTCTGACATCCTCTTGGTTAAAGTTGTTACAAGGACTCTTTCTTTCTTACTAATTCTTTTGTTTATTTCACTAACTAGATCATCAATTTGTCCATCAATTGGCCTAACGTCAATGATGGGGTCTAATAAACCTGTAGGTCGAATGATCTGCTCCACAACTTTTTGGCTATTTTCTATTTCATATGATCCTGGCGTTGCAGATACATATAAAATTTGATTAATCATCCCCTCAAATTCTTCGAAATTCATTGGTCTATTATCATAGGCTGAGGGTAGCCTGAATCCATAATCCACCAAAGAACCTTTTCTTGATCTATCTCCTGCAAACATGGCCCTCACTTGGGGGATGGTTACATGGGATTCATCGATAACAACTAAGTAGTCATCTGGGAAATAATCCATCAATGTATATGGCTTAGTTCCTGGTGCTCTACCAGTTATATGTCTAGAGTAGTTTTCTATCCCTTGACAAAAACCTACTTCTCTAAGCATTTCTATATCATACATCGTACGTTGTTGGATTCTTTGGGCTTCTATAAGTTTTCCTTCGTCAGTAAATTCTTTAACTCTTTGCTCTAATTCTGCTTCTATTTTTTTAATTGCCACCTCTATTTTATCTGCTCCAGTTGCATAGTGAGATGCAGGAAATATAGATACATGATTTCTTAGTCCTATAATCTCTCCTGTTAATGCATTCACCTCTGTTATACGGTCAATTTCATCTCCGAAAAACTCTACTCTGATTACATTCTCTGTAGATGAAGCAGGGAATATTTCTACAATATCACCGCGAACTCTAAAGGTACCTCTAATAAAGTTTATATCGTTTCTTTCGTACTGAATATCAACTAATTGACGTAAAACTTGATCCCGATCTTTTTCCATACCTGTCCTTAAGGATACCACAAGCTTTTTATACTCAGTCGGGTCCCCTAATCCATATATACAAGAGACACTGGCTACAATAATGACATCTCTTCGTTCAAATAAAGCGGATGTAGCAGAGTGTCTTAGTTTATCAATTTCATCATTTATAGAAGAGTCCTTTTCAATATAGGTGTCACTGTGTACAACATATGCCTCTGGTTGATAATAATCATAATAACTTACAAAATACTCAACAGCATTATCAGGAAAAAATTCTTTAAACTCAGAACATAATTGCGCCGCCAATGTTTTATTGTGGGCAATCACTAAAGTTGGTTTTTGAACTTTCTCTATAATATTTGCAACACTGAAAGTTTTTCCTGAGCCTGTCACGCCTAATAGTGTCTGATGTTTTAAATTTGCTTCTAAACCAGTGCTAAGTTCTTCAATCGCTCTAGGTTGGTGTCCAGTAGGTTTATACTCTGAATTTATTTTAAACTTGTTATCTAACATATCATTCCCTCTCTTTATAACGATCAGCTATATATATTGTTTATACTTTAAAACTACCCTAATTTATAATTATTATTGATTTTTTTATTAACTAAGAGAACTATTTTTTAAATTTATAGAACAAACGTTCTTTAACATTATATAATTGCTAATCTTTACTGTCAATTTTCACATTTTAAAGGACGCAAAGTATTCTAGCTTTGCGTCCCCCAAAATTAATTATTTATTTTTCTTAATAATACATCTACTGCTTTATTAAGTTGATTATCTTGCTCTGAATCTATTTCTGTGGCATCTTCAAGTTCCGTCGGAAGTTCTAGTACAATATCCGGTTCAATACCAGTGCCATGAATGTTTTCACCATTAGGAGTAAAATACTCGGAAACCGTATATTTAAACCCACTACCATCACCTAAAGGTTTTACTTCTTGTACCAGTCCCTTACCATAAGTTGTTGTACCTATAATTGTGCCTCGATCTGTATCTCTGACAGCACCGGCTAATATTTCAGACGCACTGGCACTTCCTTCATTTACTAAAATAGCCAGTGGCTTATCAAAATGTTTTTTACCGGAGTGTTCTTCTTTTCTTCTCCCTTGTCGGTCTTCTGTATAAACGATAACTTGTTCTCCAAGAATTAAATCTGCTATCTCAATACATTGGCTTAGTAACCCACCAGGATTATTTCTTAGATCTAAAACAAGGCCTTGTATATCTTGACTTTCAAGTTCACTTAGCTGATTTTTAAAGTCCTGTGCTGTTTTTTCATCAAACATTGTAATCCTAATGTATCCCACCTGGCCGTCTAATATTTCTGACCGAACGGTCTGTAGTCTAATTTCTTCTCTTGTTATAACAACGTCAAAAGAGTTATTTGGTTCTCTAAAAATACTTAATGCTACATCTGTTCCAGGCTCTCCAGTCATCATATCTACCGCATTATCTAATCTTTCTCCAGATATGGGTTGCCCATCCACAGCAGTAATTTTATCTCCAGTGGTTATACCTGCTCTTTCTCCTGGTGTATCTTCAATTGGTGAGACAACTGTAACCATTCCATCATCACCGGTTGTAACGATAACACCTATCCCACCATAAGTCCCTTGCGTCCTGGTCCACATTTCTTCATAGGCTTCCTGATCCATATATACAGTATACGGGTCTCCAATCCCATCAAACATACCCGAAATTGCACCTTCTATTAAGAGTTCTTCATCGATTTCCTGATAATAATTAGTCATTAAATAATCTTTTAGTGTAAACATCTTGTTGTATGTTTGATTAATTTCTCTAAAACGCTCGTAGTCAGCACGAGTGATTACCACTTTTTCTCCCATTCTAATATGAATTAAGTTTCCAAAAGTCATATGTAATACTGAAGTAATGATAATAATGATTATTGCACCTACAAAAGCTTTCTTTTTACTTATCATATTACTCTCCCTTCCACCCAAGCTACACTTCTACTCTAATTCTATTATATCAGTCTTTATATTATACATTAAATGACTTTATGATGTATTGTTACATTATAGCAGAAGGTGGTGTATCTTTAAATAATCTTTTATTAAAGAAGGTCCATATTCTATTCTTAACTATTACTTTTAAAATCAAACATTTTATAATTTAGAGACAGATAAAAAACAATCATTTAACTTTAAAACAGCTAGAGACAATAGTGTTAATGTCTCTAGCTGCTTTACTTTTTTAATAGTTATTATGGTTTATCGTCTAATATATGGAAGGGGATCCACAAATCTACCGTTTTCCCTTACCTCAAAATGTAAATGAGGGCCTGTTGAATCTCCTGTACTTCCTGCTAAGGCAATAGACTGACCTCGACTAACTTGTTGTCCTGGTGAAACAAGTAGTCTTGAATTATGTGCATATAAAGTCATTATTCCACCACCATGATCAATAATCACAGTGTTACCATATCCACCCATAAAGTGAGAAGAAACAACTGTTCCTTGAGCAGCTGCAACAATATTCGCTCCTGTTGGTGTTGCTATATCCACCCCAGTGTGAAGTCTTGGTATTCTTAAAATAGGATGAATTCGATTCCCAAATGGAGAAGTAACTCTTGTGTGTCCTGGAGCTGGCCATTGCATAACGCCACCAACATAATCCCCACTAGACTGTAGTCTTCTTAGTTCATCTTCTAATTTTCTTGCTTCTCTTTCAATGTTATCAAGTTGTCTAGCTAATGTAGCTTTATCTGCCTCTAATTGCTGTGATAAACGTCGTTGTTGCCCCCTAGATACTTCTAAGGCATCTCTTTTTTGCTCAACACCATTTCTCATAACAACTAATTGACTTCTTTTATTTTCTAGCTCAACTTTTTTATCTTCAATTAGGGCTTTTTGCTCTTCTAACTCTTTCAAAAGATCCACATCGTGCTGCACAATCCGTTGAACCATATCTAAGTTCGTTAATAACTCGGAAAAGCTACTTGAGCTAAAAATAACTTCTATATACGCTATTGGTCCATTTCGATACATGGCATTTATTCTATTTCCTAATAGTCCATTTTTACTATCAATTTCTTCTTCTGCTGCTGTTAATTCTTTAATTGTCTCTTGAACCTGTCTTTCTGTGGTTGTTATTTCCCTCTGAATTTGAGCAATCTCATCTTGTATTTTTAAAATTTCTTGTTCTAGCTCCTGTAATTTGGTAGCTGCATCTCGTTGCTGACGATTTTTTTGCTGAATTTCACTATTTATGTTTTCTTGTCTTGTGCTAAGCTCTTCAAGCTGGTTGTTAATTTGGTCTGTACCATTAGCAAATACAGTAATACTAGAAATAGCTATAGTTGCAATTAATACTGGTGTAATAAACCTTTTTTTCATATGTTCGCGCCCCCTTTGTTACTACACTTTAAGATGTTTTCTTAGTGAAATAATACTTCCTAAAATACCTACGCCACAGCCAATGATAAGGAAAATGATTGTTACGTTCGTCATCATATCCTGGGTCGTTACCATATAACCACTGAATAACACATACAGCCTTGTTGTAATAATATCAAATACAGATTGATACGCAAAGTAAACTACCCCACTTGCAATCAATGCCCCAATAAAGCCTAATAGCATTCCTTCTATAACAAATGGCCATCTAATAAACCAATTTGTTGCTCCTACATATTTCATAATTGTTATTTCTTGTCTTCGTGCATTTAAGGTAATCTTAATTGTATTTGAAATAATAAACATAGCAATTAAAATTAAAATCATTATTAAAGCAAAACCTATCGTTCTAACAAATCCTGCTATTCTTAATAGATTGTCTATTATATCTTGATAATACTTTATTTCATCAATACCATCAAGCTTTCTTAACTCGTCTACAACCGAGTCAGCTGTTTCAATGTTTTCAACGTGAACAATATATGAATCAGGTAATGGATTATCCTCTAGTGTATCTAGTAAATATCCTTGGTCTCCCCATTGTTCCTTAAGATTATCCAGTGCTTCTTCTTTTGTTTCAAACTCTACATAACTAACACCATCTATTGCGCCTATTTCTTTTCCGATATCAGTTATTTCTTCATGGGCTATATCTTCTTCTAAATACAATTGTACTGTATCAAATTGACTTTGTAGCATATAAGCAATCCCATTTATATTAAGTACTAATGTGATAATTAAACCTAAAATCATAAGGGTTGCCGATACAGTTGTAATGGATGCTAAGCTCATTCCTCGGTTACGCCATATTCCTGTTAATCCCTGCTTGATCATATACGGAAAGGTTTTAATTTTCATACTCATAACCTCCCCTTTGTTCATCTCTTACAATTCGTCCTTTTTCTAAAGCAATAACCCGTTGTTCCATTTCGTTAACAATGTCCTTTGCATGAGTTGCCATTATAATTGTCGTTCCTCTTCGGCTAATACTTTTAAGCACCTTCATAATTTCCCATGCCGTTTCTGGATCTAAGTTACCAGTAGGTTCATCGGCAATTAATACAGATGGGTTGTTAACGATAGCTCTTGCAATTGAAACTCTCTGTCTTTCTCCACCAGATAATTCATGGGGATATTTACGTGCTTTGTCACTTAGTCCTACCATACTTAACACCATAGGAACTTGTCTACGTATTTCCTTAGAAGATGCTTCGATAATTTCCATAGCAAAAGCTACATTTTCATATACAGTTTTATTAGGAAGCAGTCTAAAATCTTGAAATATAACGCTAATACTTCTTCTATAAAACGGTACTTTTCTTCTAGATATTTTGGTTGTATCTTTACCTTCGACTATAATATTTCCATTAGTAGGTTCCTCTTCTTTTAATAACAATTTAATAAAAGTTGATTTACCTGCACCACTTGGCCCTACTAGAAAAATAAACTCCCCTTTTTCTACCTTTAAGTTTATATCGGTTAGAGCCTGTACATCTTTATTGTATGTTTTAGTTACATTTTGAAATTGGATCAATTTTTATCAACTCCTACTTTCTAATACATTATTTCGACACAAACTCTTCGTTTCCTTCAAAAAAAATAATAAAATAATAGGATTATATGCCTATTTTTATCAAGAAATATATATCCAGTGTCATCTTATTTAATTATACCAATTGAAGAAGCATTTTTCTAATTGTATTCATTTCCATTATTCTGATACAATAGCTATATACGACTAGCTAATATTAGTAAAGGAGTGATATTTTGAAACAGGACTTAAGACAAATGATGATGAAAAAAAGAGATACAATAACTGAAGATGAATTAATAGAAAAGAGTAAAAACATTTTCGAAACCCTGGTTAACAATGATTTATTCAAGGGTGCAAAAAATATAATGCTCTATGTCTCCTTTAAAAGTGAGGTGTTAACCACACCCATTATTGAATATTTATTAGAAAGAAATATAAATGTTTATATTCCGGTTACAGTGCCTAAGAATAGATCCCTTATTGTTTCTAAATTGAATAATATAGAAGAAGATTTAGAATTAAGTACTTTTGGGGTATTGGAACCCAAAAAAGATACATTAAGACCAATAGATCCTGAAATACTCGATTTAATCCTAGTTCCCGGTCTTGTTTTTGATAAGAGAGGTTACCGCATTGGATATGGCGCAGGTTACTACGATCGCTTTTTAGCCAGCCTAAAAAAGGATACACCAACTATTTCTTTAGCTTTTGATTTGCAACTTATTGATCATGTACCGAACAATACATATGATGTCCCAGTTAAGTACATAATTACAGAGAAAAGACAAGTTAATTGTACAAACCACTAAGGAGTGATATTTTGAATACAAATTTAACAAAATTGCTTAAAATTAAATATCCTATTTTACAAGGGGCTATGGCTTGGGTTTCTGAAAGTCAATTAGCAAGTGCTGTTTCAAATGCAGGTGGTGCAGGCATTATTGCAGCTGGAGGTAGAGAAGCTAAATGGTTAAGAGAGGAAATACGCAAAACTAAAAATTTAACTGATAAACCTTTTGGGGTTAATATTGTTATTATGGCAGAAAACAAAGAAGAAACTCTGGATGTTGTATGCGAAGAAAAAGTTAGCTTTGTCACATTAGGAGCCGGTAATCCAATCCCTCTATTTCCTAAGTTAAAGGAGGCAGGGATTAAAATTTTTCCTGTTGTTCCTAGTCTTAAACTTGCAAAAAGAGTTGAAGAACAAGGTGCAGATGGGGTTATCGTTGAAGGCATGGAAGCTGGTGGCCATATAGGGAATCTAACGACTATGGCTTTGATGACTAATGTTATTCCCGAACTTAATATCCCTGTTATTGTGGCTGGAGGTATTGCTGATGGTAGAGGTATTGCAGCAGCATTGACTATGGGAGCTGCCGGTGTACAAATTGGCTCTAGATTTTTATTAGCATCCGAATGTCAGTTACATGAGAACATTAAAAATAAAATCATTAATGCCCAAGATGTTGATAGTGTAATCACTGGATACACAACAGGTCATGGTGTACGGGGACTTAAAAATCAGTTCACTGAAAAATATCTAGAACTGGAATTTAGTGGTGCGCCATCAGAAAAACTTGATGAGCTTGCAATCGGGACAAACAAAAAAGCAGTTGTAGATGGGGATACAGAAAATGGATTCGTCATTGTTGGCCAAAGTTTAAATCCACTAACTAAAATTCAATCAAGCTCAGAGATTGTTAAGGAAATTATGATGGAAACAAAAAACACACTAGAAAATGCATCGAAAATATATTAAATAGCAAAAAAATAAGAAATTGGACTAGTCCAATTTCTTATTTTTTTATTTTAACTATTATGACCTGCTGCAATAAGAACATTTCTTTCATGAGCTGAATCAGGTTGTCCATCTACATGCCTAGTACTGTTTGAAAAATAGAGATCAAAATGCCCTTTAAAGTTATTGTTTTTTATAAACTCAATGTCGTGAGGCATAGAACTGGCTGATGCCGCTAGTCTTCTACCATCAACTTTAACAATAACTGGTCTTGTCTGCCAACTGTAATTACCACCCCAAACTGTTTTCATAATTGCAGCGTCATTTGCAGTTAGTGGTTCAGTATCAGCATGGTTAGCACCTATAGTCCTTTTTGCATACCACTCTTTACCGGTATAAAAATCTATAATTTTTATTTTCTTATTTATAGGTACAACGTATTGTGCTTCTGTCCACCAGTCTAATAGCTCGCCATATTCATGACCCAATGTTGGTTTTTCAGGAATGTAATATACAGGTATTTTTATCTCATCACCAATATGGATAACATGGTTTTCAGTAAACCCATTTACTTCGAGTAATTCATGAAACGGGATACCATGCTGAATAGAGATACTCCACATGTTATCACCACTAACCACCCTATGGTTTGTATATGTTTTCTGAGGTGTTAAAGGCGCTGTTTTATTGTTTTGTTCTCCAACTTTGCTTACATCCTTTGGGATAATTAAAGATTGCCCTGGGTATATATAATCAGAACTTCCTAATTCATTTACACTTAGTAATCTCTTGAACGCAACATTAAACTTCTTACTTATAGACCATGGATTATCTCCATCTTGGACAGTATAAGTATTTTCAGCTATTTGTTTTTCTTTATCCGGTATAATTAGTTGGTTTCCCGGATAGATTGGATCTTGAGATTTTATGTCGTTAGCTAATAATAACGCTTGTAAGGATACTTCATAATGATCGCTTATACGCCATAAACTATCTCCACTTTTAACTTTATGGATTATGTTTCTTGAAGGTATACTCACTATATCTCCAACATATAAAATGTTACCGTTTGCATACGAAGAATTGACACTAAAAATTTTATCTAGTGATATTTCATATTTTTGAGAAAGTCCCCACAAAGTATCTCCAGGTTCTACTACATGCTTAATTTGATTTGCATAAACTCCTGATATTGAAAATATAAACATGCTAGATGCTATTGTTGTTCCAATTACAATCTTTTTCACCTTCGAATTCATAAATTCCCCCCTTATTTTATTTGTTTGTGGTTTACATAAAGTTTATATTAAAGATTCTATAATTTAAAGTCTTTTCCTTTATGTAAAATATAGACTAACCGGTATTTTAAACTTATAAAGGATTTTTCTAGGTAAAAACATCATTTTTTTGGTTATTATATTTTTTTATGTAAACAATTATAATTTTTACATAAAAAAAGAAGTCCTAGTATTTAAGGACTTCTTACTTTTTGATATTCTACTCCATGAATTTAACTTCTAAATCAATTTTTTGAGGTAACTCCTTTAAATCAGTTTTTGCAACTACAAAAGGATAGCTAATTACTTGCGCTACCATATCATCAGGATTTGGATCTTTAAATTCTGCTTCAACAACAACTCTTTCCTCGTCATTATCTTTTGACACCTGTATGTTTTTTATGTTTACATCATAGCCCGCTGTTAATTTTTCACCTCTTGTAACAATAACGTAAACTTGATCTTCAATCTTTGCTGCTAATGCTCGTTCTAACATCTTATACCTAGGTAATATTTCTTGAACTTTTTCTGGCAATTCTGCCGTATCTAATACTTCATAGGCCACGCTATCTTCACCACCTGTAGTAAACTTAGGTACACATCGCACTAATGCGCCCACTACCAAAATCAGTACTAAAAAGGTTATAAATAATTTCCAGTTTATCTTAGGTACTGCTGGTAACTTTTTTTTCCTATTATAACTTTTCAATAACTCCCCCCCCTTTTCCAAAACGTCTCTATTATATTTATTCACATAAGCTAGATAATATTCAATAATACTAATATAAAAGCTTATAGAAAAGATATAAGGAGGGATATTTTATATGGTTCAATTTTGAAGGGATATTTCATATATGTCTTTAAGTAAGTATTTCATTTAACTGAATTACTGCTGCTAATCCACCTCGTTTACCCAAATGCCCTCTATGAGAAAAAAGATATTCTTTATTACATCGAGTACAGATATCTGTTACAGTTATATTATTGGTCTTTACTCCTCTTCTTTCTAGTATAGTACGATTTAGTCCCCATAAGTCAATTTGATATTTATCATTTCGCTTATCTATCCACCATTTTTTGTCCTCTGGTCCTAGTTTTTTAAATTGCTCTATCACATCACCACTTACTTCATAGCAACATACCCCTATAGATGGACCAATGCCTACTAGTATGTCTTCAGGGTTACTACCATAATGATCTTTAAATCTATCAATCATTTTTTCACCAATTTTACCTACCGTGCCTTTCCACCCTGCATGGGCTACCCCTACCACTTTTTTCTCTGGGTCTAAAAAAAATAATGGTACACAATCAGCATAATGAGTTACTAGGGCAAGGTTTGGCTCATTGGTAATTAGTCCATCAATATGATCATAATCTCTCACTTTAGTGATTCCTTTTCCCATATCTTCTTTTGTAACTACCCGTACAGCATTTCCGTGGGTTTGTGATGAAAGCACTAAATTTTTATAATCAATTCCTAAAGCATTACAGAATCTTCTATAATTCTCTAGGACATTTTCTTTTTTATCTCCAACAGTGAAGCTTAAATTCATTGATGCATATATACCTTCACTAACCCCTCCTAATCGTGTACTAAAACCATGTTTTATAAAGGCGTATTGGTCAAAACTAGGAAATGTAAAATAAGTAACGTCACTATTTTTATGTATATTAAGTTTTTTACTTTTAATCAAATTTTGTTACCTCCTTAATATATAAATATATATACTATATCTACATACATTGTATACAATCTGATTTATTACTATTCTTCTTTTAGCATATCATTACTTTATCCAAATTTGAAATAATTGTAGAAAAGTAGGGAAGTAAATTTTATTCAGAAAAAATAAAATCCCCTCGTATGCCTTTATAATACGAGGAGATTTATGCTAATAAATATTTATTTTTTTCTTTTAATTGTCTCTAATACAGTATCTACTATATTTTCTTTGGTTAAACCATATTTTTTTAATAGGTCTGCTGGCTTTCCAGACTCCCCAAATGTATCCATTGTACCCACTCTTTTTAATGGTACTGGATATCCTTCACTAATTACTTCTGATACGGCAGAACCTAACCCACCAATTATATTATGCTCTTCAGCAGTTACAATAGCACCAGTTTCCTTTGCTGCTTTTATGATCATCTCTTGATCAATTGGTTTAATGGTATGTATATTAATAACCCTTGCTGAAACACCTTTCTCATTTAATATATCAGCAGCTTCCAGTGCTTCACTAACCATAATACCAGTTGCTATAATAGTAATGTCATTACCTTCCTTTAAGGTAACACCTTTACCAATCTCAAATTGATAATTACTTTCTTCATTTACGCTAGGTACCCCTGACCTTCCTAACCTTACATAAGCCGGTCCAGTCATTTCTGCTACAGCATGAATCGCTTGTTTTGCTTCTAAAGCATCTGCTGGTACAATAACTGTCATATTTGGTATAACTCTCATACAAGCTATGTCCTCTAAAGCCTGATGAGAAGCTCCGTCTTCTCCTACGGTTAGGCCTGCATGGGTAGCACATATTTTTACATTCAGATTTGGATATCCAACTGAGTTTCTTATAATTTCAAAAGCTCTTCCAGTCGCAAACATTGCAAAAGTACTGGCAAAAGGTATTTTACCTGCTGCGGCTAAACCAGCTGCCATTCCAACTAAATTTTGTTCTGCAATACCCACATTAAAAAATCTTTCTGGATAATTTTTAGCAAATCCTGCAGTTTTTGTAGACTTAGATAAATCTGCATCTAAAACAACTACGTCTTTATTCTGTGAACCAAGTTCTATTAACGCTTCTCCATAGGCTTCTCTTGTTGCAATCTTTTTTGACATTATTTTTCACCTCCAAGTTCTTTCAAAGCTTGTGCTTTATCATCTTCACTAGGTGCAGTTCCATGCCACTCTACTGCATTTTCCATAAATGATACGCCTTTACCCTTAATCGTTTTTGCTATAATTGCTGTTGGTTTGCCTTTTGTATTTTTTGCTTCATCAAATACACGAATAAGCGCATCTATAGAATGACCATCTACTTCTATAACATGCCATCCAAATGCTTTAAATTTATCATCGACTGGATTAACACCCATAACATCATCATTAAATCCATCAATTTGTAATCTATTATAATCTACAATTGCTGTTAAATTGTCTAATTTATAATGAGATGCTGACATGGCTGCTTCCCACACTAAACCTTCTTGTAGTTCACCATCACCTAGTAGTGCATATACTCTAGCATCCTTTTTATCAAGTTTGCCTGCTATAGCCATACCACATGCTGCTGAAAAACCTTGCCCTAAAGAACCAGTAGACATCTCTACCCCTGGTGTCCCTTTCATATCTGGGTGACCTTGGAGCATTGCGTTAATCTTTCTTAATTTAAATAGTTCTTCTTTTGGAAAGAAACCTTTTTCAACTAATGTAGCATACAGCACTGGAGCTGCATGACCCTTTGAAAGTACAAAACGGTCCCGGTTATCCAATTTAGGATTTTTAGGATCTAGATTCATTTCATGAAAAAACAGCACAGTTAAAATATCCGCTGCCGAAAGGGATCCTCCAGGATGTCCTGATCCTGATTCGTGTAGCATTTCTATAATGTTTTTTCTAATACTTGTAGCTCTTTCTTGTAATTCTGAAATCGTAATGTTATTCAATTTCATACCTCCTATTTTTTAATTTCTTTAAACCCTTCTCCCAATACTTCATGAATAGTTGTAACCATAATAAAAGCTTTCTCATCCATTTCATATACTACTCTTTTTAGCTTTGTTACTTCAGCACGATTAACAACACAAAGTAGCACATCACGCTTATTGCCGGTGTAAAGTCCTCGACCGTCTAATGATGTTACCCCTCTTCCCATTTCTTCTAAAATTTTTTTGCCTACAATTTGTGGATTATCACAAATAATATAAAAAGCCTTTGCATAATTAAAGTCCTGTACAACAAAATCTGCTAACTTCACTAGTATATATAGTGCAATTACCGAGTATAAGGAAGTTTCTACATTCCTATCTACAATACCTGCTAATGCAACTACCATAAGGTCTAAAAACATCATGAGTTGAGGAATGCTGAATGACGGAAAATATTTATTTAAAATAGCTCCTGATAAATCTGTCCCCCCTGTTGTTCCACCAAAACGAAAAACGAGCCCTAGTCCTGATCCAACAAATATGCCTCCATATATTGTAGCTAACAAAAGGTCTTCAGTAATCATTGCCCCTTCTCCAAATACTACAATAAAAAGGCGGATTAAACCGGATAAAACCACTGTAGCGTAAGCTGTTTTAAATCCAAATGCCTTTCCCAAAATAGAAATCCCTATTATAAACAAAGGAATATTTACTGCCAAATTGGTAATATCAATGGGAATTCCACTAAGTTTTTCTATTATAATGGCTAAACCAGTCACACCTCCAGGTGCAATCGTATGTGGTTTTAAAAAGAAGTTTAAGGAGAATGCAACTAGGGCACAGCCAAAAGTAATTCCAAGATATTCAATAAAAATATTATATTTTTTTCTCCTCATATAATGCATCCTCTCAGGTCAATTTTAATTGTCGTATATTGTCAATATTCCATTATATATATTATCATACTATTTATTACTTCTAAAGCCTTATCTTTAGACTTTGTTAAAATCCATAACAATATGTATATTCTGAATATAACTTACTTTTTAAACCCCATAAAATATTTAACAATCTTTTATTAACTTATAATCTATCTATACATTGTCATGCAGTCGATTCAAATCAATCATAAAATACAAAAAACTAAAAATAGACCTAAGTTTCACTCCTAAGCCTATTTTACAGGTCTATTAACCCAAAGCTGATTAATAATGCCTCATTTACTTTTTTCATTGTTTCATCATCTAAGTGTCCTATTTTCTCGTCCAGTCGTTTCTTATCAATTGTTCGAATTTGTTCTAGTAATATAACAGAATCCTTTACTAAACCGTATTCTGATGCAAGTATCTCTACATGTGTTGGTAGCTTAGCTTTGTTAATCTGAGAAGTGATCGCCGTAATAATTACAGTAGGACTATAGCGATTGCCTACATCGTTTTGTACGATTAAAACTGGTCTAACACCGCCTTGTTCAGAACCAATTACAGGACTTAAATCTGCATAAAAGATATCTCCTCTTTTAATAATCACCTTATTCACACTCCGCTATTTCAGCTTCATAACTTTCTAGAGAAGTAACATCTAAACTTAGTCCTGTTTCAGCTAGAGATAAATTGATAGCGGCCATTTCTTGATACCCTTTTTTCATCTTTTCTCTTAACTTCATTTTATTCTTCTCCCTAATATATAATTTCATAGCTTCTCTGATAAACTCACTCCTGTTTGTCTTTTCCATTGATACGATAAAGTCTACCTCTTTTAGTAAAGTATCTGGTAAACTTATAATTATGCGTTTAGAGTCAGCCATATTACACCTCCGGGATTATTTCATCAAAATTTCTTTTTCCCTCATCTTTTTATATCATTGTTTATGTTCATTAAAGCATTAGTAAATTGAAAAGGGAAAGATATATTTAATGTATTTTTTATTTTAAATTTTATTTACTCTATTACTATAATTTTGTCAATATAGTAGCTAAATTATACAAAAAATGAGAAGTTCACTCTTTTTTATTTTAGCAAATCATCCCTAATATGTACAACGTTATTATCTTCCAAGTAAACTCTCGGAATCCGTTTACTTAACATGCATAAAACTTCATAACTTATCGTCCCTAATTTTTCAGCAATATTTTCTACACTGTTTATGTCAGTTACACGACTACTATATATTGTTATTTCATCGTTTAAATTTATATTTGTATTCGTTATATCAACCATGCACTGATCCATACAAATAGCACCAACAACTGGTACTACTTGATCTTTGAATGTTACGCTTAATTTATTCGTTAATAAGCGTGATAGCCCATCAGCATATCCTATTGGTAGCGTGCCGATCTTCGTGCTGTTTTTTTCTGTTACATATTTATGTCCATAACTTACGCCCGTACCTTTTTCAACTTCTTTAATATGAGTTATTGAGGATTTAAGGGACATTATAGGCTTTAAATCAATTGTATCTGTTATTACTTCATTTGGGTTAAATCCATATAAGCCAATTCCTAGGCGCACCATATCCAATTGCGTTTGGGGTAAATCTATAAGTGCTGCACTGTTACTTGTATGTTTTATAGGTATATTGTATCCTTCTTTTTCTAAGGTATTGCAAAAACTTTGATAATCTTTAAACTGCTTAAGTGTAAAACTTTTATCTTGTTCATCCGCTAAAGCAAAATGTGTATATATACCTTCTATATTAATGTTTGATAATTTAAAAATACGTTTTATTATTTTTCTATCCTCTTCTGTTGTCTTAAAACCCAATCGGGACATTCCAGTATCAATTTTTATATGCACTGTCATTTGTTTATTTAATTCTTGCGCTGTTTTTGAAAAATTTTCGGCTTGGTCATAGCTATATATCGTTGGTATTATATTGTGCTGTACTAATAAATGACTTTTTTCTTTCGGCGTATGACCTAAAATCAAAATTTGTATATCTACTAAGCCAGCTTCTCTTAGTTCAATTGCTTCAGATAATGTTGCAACGGCAAAGTACTTGACCCCTTCTTTCATCAAAGTCTGTGTTATTTGAATAGCACCGTGTCCATATGCATCTGCCTTTATGACAGCACAAAATTTTGTCTTTTTACTTGTTATTTTCTTCTTTAACTCCTTAAAATTGTGTTTCAAACAATCTAAATGAATCTCCATCCAAGTGCCTCTCAAAATATCTTTCGTATACATATAGTCCCCCTATTCTGTCGTGTCTAAATAAAAAAGTTTATCTTCTAAAACAGTATTATATTTAAATTCCTCATATTTAACGGTATAAAGCAAGTTGTCTTCCTGATTAAATATATTTAACTTCGCTGGCAGATAACGCTCAAAATCTACCCATAATTCTTGTTTAGAAAAATAATAATTTCCACCAGGTATATCCGATGTAATTACTACATAGGACACACCGTCCATAGTTTCTTTCTGTATATCAACTTCTTTTGAAGACATATAGGTATTTAGAAAATATCCTATAAATAGAACTTCTTTTTGTTGTTTTTCCATTGAGTCTATTTTGTAAGTGTAGTTCATTGTTGGCGAGTGAATCCAAGCAGACTTTCCATTGGAAATCATAAGATTTCCTGCTGCAGCCTCAGGACTAACTACTTCTAAACGATATTTATTTGGCTTGCTGAAATACTGTTTGTATATATATTCTTGTGTTTGGTTTTCATTTTTAACACTAATGGATGCTGTACATTCATAGGTTTGAAGCTCCCCCAGCTTTTTTTGTACTTCATAAAAAACTTCTTCGTCTGTAGGAGGACCGCAGGCGACTAAAAATATTAGACATGCCAATAAGCTTAATAATCCTTTACAGATTTTCATTGTTCCCTCCTAACAATGCTCTACTCAAAAACTGCAACTGCTTGAGCGATCGCATTATCTTTACTATGAGAAATACTAACTAATATATGACTTATATTTTTACTATATGCAATTTTTTGTGCATTATTATACAATTTTATAAGGGGTTTACCTCTTTGGTCTTTCAATATTTCAATGTCCTTCCATTTAATATTACTAAATCCCTGACCTAATGCTTTAGCAACAGCTTCCTTAGCAGCAAAATAACCAGCAATCGTATTTGGTGCATTGTTTTTAGATACAAAATACTCAATTTCTGCAGAGGTAAAGACTCTTTTAATAAACCTTGAGTTCTTTTCTATTGCTTTTTTAATTCGTGATATCTCTATAATATCAATTCCTATATCTCTAATCATAAACTTCCCTACTTTTCTTCTTATAATATTACAACAAGCTATTATCAAGTTTCTCCATTTCTTCCGGTCCCATAAGTGTGTGTAAAAAACCATATAACGCATCAACTTTATTTTCAATTTCTTCTTTTTCTTCTCTTAGTAAGTTGACTTTATTTCTTAATTTTTCTATTTCACCATTTACTTGAGACAACCGACTTTGGTTTGTAGATAAATTACTGTAAGAAATTTTAATTGTTTCTTTTAATAGCTCTAAATTCACCTTTTCTATCTTCTCATCATAGTCGAGTAAATTTTCTGATATCAACGCTGTTTCATCGTTTAACAGTGTAATCTCATTTTTACATTTTTCAATCTCTGTTATGTACTTTTCCTCCCCTTTGGTATTCACTAAATCAGATAAATTAATGACCTTATTCATCAAGTTTCTCTTTTTGCTTCGATTATCTTTCAGTTTTTTTTGATAATGCTTTTTATCCTTAACTAGACGATTAAGTTCTTCATATAGTCCATCCATTGCACGATTTTTACAATTGGCGTAAATGTACTTCCATCTTTTATCTTGTATAAGTATTGGTACCTTATTTTTTTTCATCGCTGCTATATCAATATCTACATTTTTTTTGAATATCATTTTATTACCCTCTCCCATAATAAATCTAATTATTATATAATTCGATATTTTCTGATGTTATCCTTCTAATACAAAAGTCACAAATTTATTAAAGTAATAAATAAGATCATTAATTTATTCTGCTCTATTAAATTCCTAAATTATTTATATCTTTTGTAATCTTTTTTTACTAATTTGGAGAATATAAGTTTGAGGTGATTATTTTGATGAAAAAAAATTATATAAATAAAATACTTATAGTTATTATATCTATGTTGATTCTATCTCTAATTGGTTGCAATGGTAATTCTGAAAATAATCCTGAAAATGATAATAACAATAATCCTCCCGAGACACCAAAGGTTTTAGAAGAAATGGATGAAATTTTAAAACAACTCTGTTTTGACCTTGATGCTGTTCCTGGTTTAGAAGTAGCAATCGCGGAAAAAGAAGAAAGAAAAGCAGAAATATCCGAAGAATCAGATACAGACCTAGGTAGTGATGAAAAAGAAGAATCCGCAGAAGATGATGTTAATCATAGAAAGCACATATTACAAAATAGCATTTTGATCCATTCTTTATTCGAGGAAGAAATAGAGGGTCATGCTTCAGATATAGAAGTATTACCTGGAAGTATAGATGATATATGGTATGAAATAACTAAGAAGTTTAATGAGCTACATAAAAAGTGGAATATTTTAGAGAATGAATTACAAGAAATAAACCTTGCAGACACTGCGATTACAGATTTTGAATCCCTATTAGATGACGCAACCTTGTATATTCAAAATCGTGCCCAATTTGAAAGCCTAGAAGTTATTAATGATTTAACCTATGAGTTAGCTGGTTTTATGGATTTCTTCGATGATAAAGTTCCCAGTGATGTTTATAAAATGGCATCCCTAAATAGAAAGATACTTTTGTTATCCTATCTAGATGCGTACAATGAGGCAAGAAATCTTTTGGAAACTCAAAAAGAGCTGGTAAATAATTTTAGAAGTGAACTAGTACAACAAGATGAAGCGGTATTAAACATGCTTGAATTATCTATCAAAGATTTAGAACAGGAATTAGATAAAGAAGAATTTGAGTTAGTTCAAGTAAAAGCTGCAGTAGTTGTTAAAAACATTAAACTTGTTCAAGAGACCTTTGAGTCCCAAATCGCACAATAGTCTAAGGACCAATAATTTAATATTAAATGTACATTCCAGTATTGCATTTACGTCCAAAAAAAGAAGTGATTTTAGAATCACTTCTTTTTTCGTAGCATGGCTATTTCTTCTTTATATAAGTTTGTCTTTTTATCTAGCCAAGGTGTTTCTAATATGCATGGTTTTCCTTTAACTGCTTCGTGATGAACGATATTATGCAGCGCATCAAACCCGATTTGGTCTTTTCCTTTTGGATTATTCTCGTCAGCACCAATGTTTGCATGTCGGTCCTTTTTTGCTCCTCTTGGATTTAATGACCCATTAATATGGTACACCTCTATCCAATCCAGTCCGACAGTTTTATCAAAGGTTTCCAAAACACCATCAAAATCATTTACAATGTCATAGCCTGCATCATGTACGTGACATGTATCAAAGCAAACAGAAATTTTATCATTGTGCTTTATCCCATCTATTATTTTTGCTGTATGATTAAAATCATAGTTTATTTCAGTCCCCTTTCCAGCCATAAGCTCTAAAGTTATTTTTACTTTTTGGTCTTTATAAATGATCTCATTTAAACCCTTAATAATTTTTCTAATTCCTTCTTCTTCTCCTGACCCTACATGGGAACCAGGGTGAAGAATTATATGGTTAGAGCCAATAGCTTCTGTCCGCTCAATTTCAGTTTGAAGAAAATCAACGGCAAGTTTTAAGGTAGCAGGTTTAGCTGAAGCTAAATTAATAATATAAGGTGCATGAACAATAATGTCTGCTATTCCCTTCTCTTTCATAAAATCTTTACCTTCTTGAATAAATAAATCTTCTATTTTTTTTCTTCGGGTGTTTTGTGGTGCCCCAGTATAGATCATAAATGTATTTGCATCATAAGCATAAGCTTCTTGTGCTGCTGATAAAAGCCCTTTACCGGACATTGAAACATGTGATCCTAATTTCATATGCAAGTTCCTCTCTAACTGTTTTTTAACTACAATAGGACAATTAAATAAATTTATTTAATTGCCCTAATATCTTATACCCTTTTTATATAATTTATAATCTAAATCTAAAATCCAGATACAATAAGTAGTCCTAAAATAATGGTTAACAATATTGCGTATATTAATACATCACCAAAGATAATTCTTTTTTCATATTTTGTTACACAGTAATCCGAGAACTTATCGCAAAATGTTGTTATTGGCGTATAAATGTACCTTTCAGCACTTGCCCATTTTGGTAAATGTACATGGAACAAATGATACTTCCATCCAATAATAAACATTCCAAATCCAAAGGCATACACACCAATCATTGCAATAAGATCTTTTGCATTCCAAAAGTTCATTCCCATTATATAATTATCAATAAAGTTTAAATCATATTGAAAGGCAATCGCAGTTGGTGCCAATAAGTTTTCTAAAAAGAATGACGGGAATATACCGATTATTACAATAAATGTTGCTAAAATCCCCATAGCTATAGACATCCTATGAAAATCTCCCTTTACATCTTTGTGTTTTTCAGAAAGATCCCCTAAGAAAATAAAGCTAAAGAACTTGATAAAGGAACACACTGTCCCAGCACTTACTAATTTGAAAAATAGCTCAGCGTATTTAAAGGAAGAATGTCCGTATTCATATGCCTCTATTATCGCATGATGAAGAACTGATTTACTTGCAAAGCCATTAAACCCTGGCATACCTGTAATACCAAGTACAGCTATTAAACATAATATTGCGGTTATGGGCATCTTCCGCCACAGTCCACCTAGATTATACATATTAGACTCTTTCGTTCGCATGTAAACGACTCCGGCAACCATAAACAGAACGACTTTAAAGAAAGAATGATTTACCATATGGAATACACTTCCGACAAATCCCATAGCACCTTGATACCCAAGATAACCTGCTACACCGATCCCCATAATAATATAACCCATTTGACTTACACTGTGATATGCAAGCATTCGTTTCATATTTCCTTGTAAAAGTGCCATAAACACACCAACAAGCATGGTGGCAATCCCCACCCAAATAATAACTGCACCTACATTACTTCCAACTTGCCAAAGCATAATATCAACAAAATCTATATTCGTTACATCTACATAAAAAACCACTGAAAACACTTTAAGTATTCCAAAAGCACCAACCTTCATTAACATACCGGAAGAAATTGCAGCCATAGAAACCGGCGCTCCTTGATATATTCTTGGTACCCAAAAATGAAATGGTACCATACCTGCTTTAATTCCAAAGCCTGCTATTAGGAAAAATGCTATTAAATACTTTATTGCTCCCATTTCACTAAATTGTACAGCAAGGTTTGTCCATTGGAAAGTACCAGTATAAACGGAAAGCATTATTATTCCGCTCAGTATACTTAGACCACCGATAATCCCCATGTAAATGTATACATAACCGGCTTCTGCTTGTTCGTGGCCTCGGTGTGAAACCATTAGTGCATAGGAACTAAAAGTCATAATTTCGAAGAATAAGAAAAAGCTAATTAAATCTCCAGCCATCAGTGTCCCAATAGTCGCAATGTAAGTTAATGTATAGAAAAAGTAATTTATTTTTTCAAAATCGTATAACCCAATTGTCAACCAAAGAATTCCCGCTAAAATAATTAGCGTATAATTTAATAAATCTATTCTAAAAATCATACCCGTTTCAAATACTTTTCCTATTTCGTATACAATTGGCTCAGATCTGACTTCTCTAAAAGTAAGGGCAATAAATAAGGTCATTAAAAATATAAAACCTTTTACAACTGCTTTTCTAATTGTCACACTTTTTTCGCCAAATAAAGGTAAAATAAATACTTCTAGTACGATAAATCCTATGATTAATGCGGGTAGCCCGAACCGTATAACTATTTCAGATAAATTCATCATAAGCCTCCTTAAAATTCAGGTGCGTTCAAACATATCTATTTTTATTAAACAAATTTCATTAATAAAAAGATTATACCAGTCAATACACATGTGTATATAATTATATCACTTTTTATAATTGCAATTTCATAATGCTTTGTAATATTGTTTGAAAACATAATTACACCCCTAGCCATTGGTTTATAAAAAGCTGTTTCAATATTAAACCACCTTGGCAAGTGTAAGTGGAACAAATCAAATTTTGTTCCTAAAATAAATATACCAATACCTATTAGATAAATCCATAACATACCTAACACATCTTTTGCATTAAAAAAATCCATTGAAACCAAATATTCGTTAATAAAAGCTGGATCAAAGGTTAAACCCTCTGTTGCAGGGATTATAAACTGATTTAGTAAGTAATTAGGAGCCTGCCCAATGGCTATAATCATTAATGCCAGTCCTCCCATTGCTAAATCCATCATACCCTTTTCACCGTCGATGTTTTTATACTTTTCAGGACATGCACCACAAAATACATATTTAAATAATTTTATAAACGAGCATACTGTTCCTGCACTTACAAGTGTAAAAATAAATTCTGCATATTTAAAAGATGGGTGACCATACTCATATGCCTCTATAATTGCATGGTGTAATATAGATTTACTAGCAAAGCCATTAAATCCCGGCATGCCTGTAATCCCCAATATTGCAATTACACACACAAAGGCAGTAAAGGGCATCTTTTTCCACATTCCACCAAGCTTATACATATCAAGTTCTTTTGTCCTCAGATATACCAATCCAACGACCATAAATAATAAAGCTTTAAATAGTGCATGATTTACAATATGGTATATACTTCCAGAAAAGCCCATTGCTCCGTTATACCCTAAGTAAGATGCAACACCAATCCCCATAATTATATATCCCATTTGACTAATACTATGATAAGCTAACATTTTTTTCATATTACTTTGTTGTAGTGCCATGAAAACGCCTATCGCCATAGTTATAACACCAGTCCATATAATTATAGCTCCAAGCCTTTCAGAAACTACCCATAGTGAATCTCCAAAACTTACTATTTCATTAGCCGCCGGTACAAAAAAGCTTACTGCGACTCTTAACATGCCATAGGCCCCGACTTTAATTAGTATTCCAGAGAGAAGTGCACTAGCTGGTGTTGGTGCAACGGGATGGGCTTTGGGCAACCAAATATGCAAAGGTAACATGCCTGCCTTTACTCCAAAACCAAGTACAAATAAGCCTGTAATTAAATATTTACGCCATCCTAATTCTGCGAGCTGTGAAGCGAGGGGAACAAAATTTAGCGTGCCTGTATATGCGTATAAAAGCATAATTCCAAGTAAAAGACTTAACCCTCCTGCTATGCCCATATACAGATAATTATTACCTGCTAAAATTGACTCCTTCGATTGGTTATGTGCAACTAACATATATGAACTAAAGGTCATAATTTCAAAGAATAAAAACATCGTTAACATATCGCCTGCTAAGACGGTACCTAACACACCACCATAGGTAACAGACATCCAAAGATAAAAACGATTTCTATGCTCTTCAATTCCCATATAGTCATGGGCATATATTGTTACCATTAACCATAGTACTCCTGAAGTTGCGGCCATTATAAAACTTAACATATCTACCCTAAATGAAAGCCCGTGGCCAAATACACCGGGTATAAAATAATTCATTGTCCCTCTTGATACTTGTGGGTACATAGCTAATATTGCTATAAAAGTTATAAATGTCGTATCAACAACCGTTGAATCTCTTAAGTTTTCTGACTTTCTTCCTATCAGTGCTTCTAAGGGACCACCTATTAAAGGAAACATAATGATAAACAAGGGTAAAGGCTTTAACTTTAATATATATCCAATCGTTGTTTGAATGGAACCACTTCCAATAACGTTACCGTCAGATCCTGTCAAAGTTGATGCAACAAATAATAAAGTAGATACTGCTGCGACTAAAAAAATCAAAACACAATTTATCGAAAAATAATCAAAAGTCTTCTTTGTCCCCTCTTTTCTAGAGGGTTTTACTATATTCATTTTTATACTCCCTTTACTCCATTCTATAAAAATCTATCTATAAAAATGTTGGTATTGCTCTTGAAACTACATCCATCACTATTTGTGGGAAAAACCCTGTTATAATACAAAATGAGGCTATTAAGACCATTGGTATAGACATAGTTTTAGGTATGTCTTCTAGTACCATTATATTACGTTCTTCACCTTCTGTTAAAAATGCAGATATGATAATCGGTAAGTAATATATGGCATTTAAAAAACTACTTAATAGAATAACAATTAGATAAATCGGTTGGCCTTTTTCTAGAACTGCAAAGCCTAAATACCACTTACTCATAAATCCATTAAGTCCTGGTATCCCAATCATTCCTAGTGCCCCAACCGTGAATAAAATCATCGTTAAAGGCATTTGATAACCGATTCCCTTAAAGGTACGTATATCTCTTTTCCCTGTTTTATAAATAATTGCTCCTGCACTTAAGAATAATAATGATTTCATAAATCCATGACTTACTACATGGAAAAGTCCAGCAGATAAACCTAGTTCCGTTGCTAGCCCTACGCCTAAAAAAATATAGCCGATTTGGGCTACACTAGAATAAGCAAGAAGCCGCTTGATATCCCTTTGTCCAATTGCAAAAACAGAACCCATAATCATACCTACAACTGCAAAATAAGTGATAAAGCTTGGTATATTAATCGTATCTATAATCTCTAACCCAATCACCCTAAATAACAGTTTCATAGCTGTAAAAATGTATACTTTTACAACTAGGCCTGATAACAATGCACTAGATGGTGTTGGTGCCGTTGAATGGGCATCTGGGAGCCACACATGTAGTGGAAAAACAGCCGCTTTTATCCCTAAACCTGTTAACATCAGACCTAAAGCTAACAATAAATTTGTCGGATAAAGTTCCCATACCTGGTTAATTCTAATATATATCTCGCTCATATTTAAATAACCAGTAACCATATAAAGTAATGCAACACCAAACAAGAAGGATAGTGATCCTAAAGTATTCAGTATTAGGTACCTAAAGGATGCCATATAATTTTCTTTTTTACGTTTAATCGAAATAATTGCACAAGATGTAATCGCAAGTATTTCCATGAATACATAAGTATTAAATAAATCATTCGTAACGGTTATTCCTACCATGCCTAATATAAGTAATAATACTAAACTATAGTAAACAGAAATTTGTTTAAAATATATTTCATGCTCGATGTCTTTAAGCGAATAAATAATAACAAGTATAGATAAAGAAAGGATAAATAAAGACATAGATGTTGAGAATATATCAATATTAAACTGAATTCCAATTTTAGGACCCCAGTTTCCGATATTATATAAGTACGGTCCTTCTCTTAGTACATTTATAAAAGTACTAAGCATCATCCCCCAAGAAAGTACTAATGTACCTAAGATAACTGTTTTAGCTTTCATATTAAATTTTTCTGTTGTTAATGGTATAATGACAGATCCCATTAATAACAGCAGTAACACATATAAAGGAAATTGCATACTATTCAACGGCCTTTTCACTCCTTAACTCCATAATCTCATCTACTTCTATTGTTCCGTAGGCTTCATATATTTTAACAATTAAACTAAGTGAGTACGCTGTAATACTAACTGCAACAACAATTCCCGTTAGAATCATTGCAGTTGGCAAAGGATTTACATAAAGCTCTGAAGTTTGTTCTTTTGTTAGTCCCAATATAGGTGCATTACCCCCTGCGACATAACCAACTGAAACCATTAGTAAAAAGACAGCTGTCTCCATAATGTTAATTCCGATTACTTTTTTAATTAAATTCGGATGAGTTAATACAGTGTATAGGCCTATTACAAATAATATTGCAGCACCAATATAATTAATTCTGTCTATTATTGCTTGTACGATCTCCACAGTATTTATCCTCCTTAATAAAGATGTGAAAAAGGCTCATTAAAGTTACTGCAACCATAGCCCCTACCCCAATAGTTGATAAAGAGAGCAGTCCAGGTTCAAGGCGTTCTCCAACTTCAATTACATAAGCCCCGGCCTCTCTAACTTTTTGTACATCGTATCCCATAAATATCACGATAAATGCCATTAGTACAAAACATAATAATCCCTCTATATTTCTACCGAATATTCTGGTAGGGATTTTGCGTTTTGCCTTTTCTAACCCAAATACTAAGGTATATAACACAATTGCCGATCCAATGATTGCTCCTCCAGCAAAACTTCCCCCTGGTGAAACACTTCCATGTATAACTACATAAACTCCGTAAAGATAGATAAAAGGAATAACCATTCGCGCAATGGTTTTCACTATTAAATCATCCACTAACTACACCTTCTTTTCTGTTAATGTTTTATTCCCTCTTAATACTGAAATAACTGCAATAATAGAAGTAAATAACACAGCTGCCTCTAATAATGTATCTACTCCTCTATAATATTTTAAAACTGCTGTAACTGTATTAGGACTCTTTGTATCCTCTATAGCGTTCTGTGTATAATATACAGCTACCTCATTATAACTTGGATTATCAACATGCCCTATTTCTGGCATTTCCAACATGCCCATTACCATTATAATTAAAAGTCCTACTAAGACAAAAGCCATGAATATTTTATTCACCTTTCAAGCCTCCTAGTTCTACTTATAGTAGCGATTAAAAGTATTGTTGTCGCCCCTGCTCCAATAGCGGCCTCCGTTAATGCAATATCAGGAGCCTTTAATATTAGCCATAATATCGCCATCGTTAAACTATATGCTCCAAAAATAATGACCGCGCCTAATAAATCCCTTGTTTTTTCAACTGCTATTGCGCAAATAATTAAGAAAACAATTAGGACAACATTAAGTATTACCATGCACTACACCTCTTTCTATAAATCCTATAATTCTTTTTGTTTATTCCACTCCGCTTTAGCAATAATATGAGCAGCTGTTGGATTTGTTATCCATACAAATGCAATCACTATAATGATCTTTAATGAAATCAAGCTAATGCCATGATATATTGCTAATGCCAATAAAATTAACCCTGCGCCTAGTGTATCACTTTTTGTAGTTGCATGCATTCGACAAAAAACATCAGGCATTCTTATCAGCCCAACTGTTCCAACTAAAAAAAAGAAAGCTCCTACTATTAACAGCAATACCATTATCACATCTAATACTAACTCCATATCTTCACTCCTTAAAACAATTTACCCTTCTCAATATATTTCGCAACACACACGGTCATAATGAATCCAATCATGGCATATACAAGTGACACATCTACAAAAGTATCTTCTCCAGTTATAATTGCAAGTAGTGCGATCAACGTTGTAATTTTTGTTGATATAACATTTATCGAAACAACTCTATCTGCAGAAGTTGGACCAACATATGCACGATACAGACAGACTATTGTTAATAATGCTAAGAAAATCGTTATGCCTATCAACACCATATTCATTTTTCAAACCTCCTTCTTTAACTTTAGTCTCTTATATCATCCATTTTAGTACAGTAATGCTCTATTATTGAGTCTGTCATTCCATCTGCTGCATCTTTTGTCAAAGCATGTATCAAAAATCCATCTTCCTCAACATCCACCGTTAATGTACCTGGTGTTAATGTTACAGCATTTCCATAAATCACTTTAACAATATCATTATTAATTTTTAGTGGTACTTTTATAAAGCATTGACTTAAAGGTAGCTTGGGATTCAACACAATTAAAGCAACTTCAATATTCGCTTTAACTATTTCGACCAAAAGTCTTAAAACAAATTTTACGTATATTACTAAGTTCTTTAAACTATATTTAGGAATTTCTTTATTTGTAAAAGCAATATCCCTAGCATAAAAAACAATAAGTATTGAGGCAATACTACCAATTAAAATTGATTGAATATTTAATAGTGGAGATAGTATTAACCAAAATATAATTAAAAATAAAAAAACAGTTACATTGTACTTACTTTTCATAATAACACCTCAATTTACAATTTTTATCCAAAAAAAATACAATTTTCGAAAAAATTATGGATGAATGCCTATATTATTATAACAGAACACTCATCCAATACCTAGAATTGTTATTTATTTGTCAATGATTTAAGATCATTCTTGTGCATAGGCCTTAATAATATCTCTACGACTAACGATACCTGTAAGTCTTCCGTCTTTTGTAACCGGAATACGATTAACTCGTTTTGTCGTCATCAATGTAGCTACATCTTCTATAGTTGCATCTTCTTCCACTGT
Organism: Serpentinicella sp. ANB-PHB4; assembly: GCF_031432315.1. NCBI lineage: Bacteria > Bacillati > Bacillota > Clostridia > Peptostreptococcales > Natronincolaceae > Serpentinicella > Serpentinicella sp. ANB-PHB4. Next base: position 105,114 of record NZ_JAVKGO010000007.1, on the reverse strand, counting down.
AAAAACTTCCGTTGTCATTATATCCTTTATTTTGTAAGCCGCCATTTTTTTTATATCTTTTTCAAGATTTTTCGTACTTTCTAGAAAAATGTAACTATCTAATATCGTAAAATATGTAGGAATTTGTAGTTTTTTACTTTTAAAGATTAAATCTCCTTCTGTTACGATTCCAATTACAACTTCCTCTTTATCTATAACTGGAACACCGCTTATATTATGTTCTAACAACAGTTTAATCACAGTTTCAACTGTCTCATCTTGAGTAACACTTATAACCTCTGTATTCATTATTTCTTTCGCTAGCATAAACATCACCCTTTCATATTTAATTACTATTTTTAAAATTTTGATTGTTATTTAAAATTTTAAAATAGTATCTTATTAAAATTTTATACCCAAATTACTCTAACTTAATAAGTTATTCGTATCTAATTATATCTTCATTTACACTTTGAATGTGTTCTTCAGCTTCTAACACATTTTGTTTTGTTGCTTCTAAGTAACTTAACGTTAACATAATAATAACAAGTAAGCTGATATACAGTAAACATCTATACTTCGAATCGATTTTTCTCATATATATCCTCCGAAAATATACGTTCCTTTCTTTTATAAAAAGTATTTTTATTTAATGTACCCTATTTTTTTTATGCCATACTGGGGGAATGTTTTTAGATTGCATCATACTTCATACCTTTTTAAAAAGTAGAATAATCTAACCTAGATTATTCTACTCTAATAGCTTTGTCTATATGAAACATATAAAGATAGCTCTCTTTAACCTTTTTATTTAATATTTTTTCTAATGCTGTTTTATAAAAGTGTAGTTGATCTTTGTAGGCATTTACGATTCTATCTAAATTATTTTCTGTAATTTCATTGTTTTTGTAATCTACTAATACAATTTCATCATTTTCTTCAAAATAACAATCGATTGTTCCTTGTACCAATAAAGTCTCTGTTGATTTATCCAGTCCATGTATCACATCTTGTGCATTACATTTCATATTAAAAGGCACTTCCCTATAGACCTTATTTGAGGCTAACATTCGTCTACCAATAGGACTTTCAAAATAGTTTTGGATCTTAGTCAAGTTTACTTCGTCTACCTCTTCTTCGCTTAATAATTCTTTTTGGATCATTTCATTTACTTGTATTTTTATTTCATCCAAGCTGTTGATCCTGTTGTGATCAATATGTTGCATAATAAAATGTATGATCGTACCTACTTCAGCAGATGTAAAATTTTTAGCGCCTTTATCTAAAAACTTAGGTTGAGAGATTAAACTAGGTATGTTATAACCTAAATGGTCTAGACCCTTAACATTGGTTTTCTTTATTTCTGAAACAGAAAGTTTAGAAGGTATTCCAACACCAGCTTCATAAGCATATTGCCAATTTAATCGTTTTGCTATTGTTTCGCTATACTTCGTTGTATTTTTATGACAATAATCTAATAATGTATCTTTTAAGATTGCATCTTTTTTCTCTTCTTCTAGTGTCTTATTTAGAACATCTTGCCTTGAGTACAGATTAACTGTCCATTTCGAGTCGTCCCTTAAGTAATTCTCAGAAGGCATTGAAACACCTCCAGCTTTTCTTAAAACTTCGCTAGAAGGGTGCTTTGTTAAAACCATCCCGATCCAATCCATGTAGCTTTTTGCTGAGGACAATCCATAATGGTTGATTGGTCTACTCCACTTATTTATTTTACCTTCTAATCCCCTGGTGGATCCGAAAATAATCAATTTATCTACAGGCCTTGTTAAAGCAACATAAAGTATACGCATCTCTTCAGATAAGCTTTCAATTTTCAGTCTATCCTTCATGGCAAGCTTACTAATCGTATCTCTATATACTCTCAGTTTAAGGTCTACAAATTTGGGTCCTAATCCTAAATCTTTATGGAGCAACACATCGGAACTTGTATCTCTTAGATTAAAATTTTTACCCGTCCCACATAAAAATACAACTGGAAACTCCAAACCTTTACTTTTATGAATACTCATTATACGTACAACATTATCATTTTCACCTAAGGTTTTTGCATCCCCCATATCACCTTTACTATTTTGAATTTTTTCTATAAACTTTATAAAATTAAACAATCCTCTAATAGATGTCTTCTCAAATTGCACAGCCCGGTCAAGCAGTATCCTTAAATTTGCCTGACGTTGTTGTCCCCCTGGCATTGCACCAACATAATAGTAATAACCAGTATCTCTAAATAATTTCCAAATAAAATTGTCAATTTTCATATATCTACTTTCTCTAGCCCACAATTTTATTTTTGTTAAAAATTCATTTAATTTTATCCCAAGTAGTTCATGTTCTTTTTCTTCCTCTACAAACTTAGTCATGGCATCAAAAAAACTGCCATGCTTCTGTGTCATTCTAATTTGTACTAATTCTTCTACAGTAAATTTCCCAATTGGCGATTTCATTACACTTATTAAGGGCAGGTCTTGTCTTTTATTATCAATTATTTTTAAAAGGTTCAGAAAAATACCAATCTCAATAGATTGAAAGTAACCAGAGCCTGTATCTGCATAAGTTGGTATGTTTTCCTTTATAAGCGTTTCTAAAAATACATGGGCCCAGTTTTGAGTTGTACGCATTAATATAACAATATCTTTATACTGAACTTCTCTGTAAACTTCCTCTTTTGTATCATAGATTTTCGTTTTAAGGATATCCTGTATTCTTTGTGCTACCATTTTTGCTTCTACTTCAATATCACTTAGTTCTTCTAAGTCCTCTGACAATTCTTCTGTAGCCTCTTCATCAATGGCTTTTTCAATTAAGTTCAATTCAATTGAAGGATCTTCTATAGGCTCAAAACTGCCTCCGGGATAAAGATATGCCCGCTCATCATAATCTATTTCTCCAAGTTGCTTCGACATAATGTTTTTAAAAATATAATTCACACCGTTAATGATTTCTTCTCTACTTCTAAAGTTTTTAGATAAATCAATCCTTCTATTTCGTTTTCCTTTTTCTGAGCTAAATGTTTCATACTTTTCAATAAATAAAGATGGATCAGCAAGTCTGAATCGATATATACTCTGTTTTACGTCACCAACCATAAATCGATTATTTTCTCGTTTTATATAGCCAATAAGTGTTTCTTGTACGATGTTACTATCCTGATACTCATCAATAAATAAATATTCAAACTTGTCCCGATAAGCATTAGCTACATTTTCATTTGCTAATATCTCTAAAGCATAGTGTTCCAGATCATTAAAATCAACTAAGCCCTTATCTTTTTTCTTTGCCATAAATATATTGGCATAGTTAGAAACCAAACTAGCTAAATATTGCATCAGTGGATATATACTAGTCAAATCATCAATATATGCCTCAGGGCTACGACTGAAAATTCCTTCTGTTATTCCTTTTATTAGCGCTTTAGCCTTATCCCTTTGGTCTTTTGCCTCTTCTTTTAGGTCTTGATCTGTCTCCTTCGATACACGACCTAGTCTCTTAAAGGTTACTTGATTAACTGTTTCATAAAACACTTCGATATTATGATGTAAACTAGATTTTAAATGGTTAACTTGATTAAGATCATCATCTATCGCATCAATATATCCTTCCGGCCCAGCAGGTTTCATACATAATTTTTTAGCATTAACTAAAAGGTCACATGCTGCTGTTAAATGGAGATCTATGCTTTTTAAAATTGTATCCGCCCAAATACATTCATTAAAATCCTCTATATCTATATTAAAGGCCTCCACTTTTTCCGAAAGCCAATCAAAGGGCTTAGGCTGACTTTGGATAAAATTAAATATTTTACTGATTAGGTCTTTTAATGGTTCATCGTCTTTACTTCCAGCAAAGCTTTCGACAAGATCTAAAAATAATTTATCTGCTTTTTCATATTCCTTATCTAACAGTTCTTCCATTGCTTCCATCTTCATAATATTAATTTCAGATGTATCCCCTATTCTAAAAGAAGGATCAATATCAATCACATGAAAATACTGTTTAACAACTTCTATACAAAATGCATGAATGGTTGTTATTGAGGCACGGTTAATTAATGTCATTTGTTTTCTTAAATGAGCTTCATTTTCTTGGTTATTATCCAGCGCTTTCAAAATTGCAGCGGAAATACGTTCTCGCATTTCACCTGCAGCTGCATTTGTAAACGTTACAATTAGAAGTTTATCTATATCGATTTTATCTTCAATAATCAAACGTATTATTCTTTCTACTAATACCGCTGTTTTCCCTGATCCTGCCGCTGCGGCTACTAATAGATTACTTCCCCGATCTTCTATCGCTTCCTGTTGCTGACTTGTCCAATTAGGCATTATCATCACCGCCTTTTTTATCTTGAAGTATCTTGATAACCTCTTCGTCCTTTAATTCTTTAATATGCTTATACTGATTATCCTCAAATTTTTGATCGAACTGACACATCGTACTAAATTTACAGTATTGGCAAGCATCTTGTTTGCCTTTTTTAACCGGTTCTATTTTAATGTGTCCTTCTGTTATTTGATGTCCTGCGTTTTTAACCAAATCCTTTGTATGATCAAGTAGTATTCTAAATTGCGCCTCTGTGGCTACACTAGAACTTTTCGTTACGCCTCTATCTTTGTTTAATGCTACTGGAATAATATCAGAATGTTTTTCAATACTTCGGTCCATCCGCTGTATTAAATTTACATCATTTAATACTAATCCCTTCATCTTAAGCTTTTTGTTGATTTCTTTAAGAATTTTATCTTGGTCATACTCTACTGATTTGATCATTGGATCATCTATTTTGAAGTAAAACAGCCCTCCCGGCTTGATATTTCTTTCATCGTGAGACATAACTGCGTCTAAATAAATCATCAATTGTAATTGAAAGCCATAATAAATATCTGATAAATTTAAATCTTTATTACCAGATTTGTAATCAATTACCCGATAGTATACCTCTCCAGATTCATCCTCAAACACATCCACTCTATCAATTCTTCCCTCTAAATATAGTACTTCTCCATTTTCTAACACAACTTCAATTGGAGGGATACTTTGATTTTCTCCAAAGCGCACTTCATGTCCATAGGGCGTAAAGTCTCCCCGTTTTATATGTTCAATTAAAGTCCATATGGCACGCTTCGAAATCCTTTCTAAACGTTTTATCAAGTACTTATAACTATAAGTACTGTGTAAGAGACCATTTTCAAATTGGTCTGCAACTTCATTTATTATTTCTTCTATAAACAGATAACACTGTTCTTGGCTAATATGCTTCCAGTCTATCTCTTTTTCTTCTGTAATTGCAGCAAAACGATCTATTGTTTCATGAAAGATCATTCCCATATCAGGGGTTTTAAGCTGATATTCTTTTCGCTCTTGGGGTTTAAGTCCGTACTGAACAAAATGTGCAAAAGGACAGTTCATATAAGATTCTAGTCTTGATACACTAGTCTTAATAGGCTTATCATAGAACAACCCTTTTTGCTTTCCATCAATAGAATAAACTTGATTTTGGTAAAACAATGCAGAGACAATGTTTAGAACTTCGTCCTTCCACTTTGGATGCGTAAAGTACCATTGATACACTTCCCACCAAAATTCAAAAATCTTCTCATCATCTACCGCTTTTCTTATATTCTCTATTAAATATTTAAATGTACTTTCCGGTTTTGATACAAGTTGTAATTGTTGATCCTCATTAGGGATAATATCCCCTCTACTTTTTAAATTAGGAAATAGTTTTTTAACTTGATCTATTAATATTGAAGCCCTTAGTGCTTTGCCTTCGCTATCTGCTAAAGGATAGCTTAACCACAGATAATTTGTTGGCTTAGATAAAACTGTATAAATCGCAAACTTTTCTTCAAGCATTTTCATATCACTATTTGGGCTCAATACGAGTCCATTTTCTTGTAGCGTGTTCTTTTCTTTATCTAAAAGAATACCTGCTTCATCATAAACCCCTGGCAAAACTCCGTCATTTACACCAACTACAAATAATGCTTTTATGTTTTGACTTCTAGACCTTTCTAAGTTACCTACTAATATTTGATCTACTGTAGAAGGAATAACACCTACTTCACTAGCAGCAAAACCTGATTCCAATATTTTATAATATTCATCTAGTCTAACTTCCGTATGTCCTAAAATTTCAGAGAGCTGATTAAATAGATCCATCACAATGTTCCAAATTTGCGAGTTTTCATGGGCATAATCATAGTACCCCTTGTACTTTAACTCTTCAATCCATGTTTCTAATGCATCTTTAATTTCGATATTTTTCAAAAAGTAAAATAATGCTTCAGTAATCTCTCTAACGGATTTTTTCCCTTTTACCTTTGTTTCAAAATCTCTAAAAGGTTCAATTAACTTCACTCTAATTTGATTTAAGGTTGATAAATCTTTCCCTTCTGGAATTGAAAAATCCTTAAACCATAGGGTACCTTTAATCCCGTATCTAAGTACATAATTTTCTAGAACTTCCCCCTCATCTTTACTAATAGATGAAAACCCGGTTTTTATAAATCGAAAAACATTTTCATATTGATATCCTGTTGAGACCATTTTTATTGATGTTAGTATGAATTCTATAATTGGATTTGTCATAATATCTCGTTTTTCATCAATAAAAATAGGCATATGATACTCATCAAAAATTCGTTTAATAATGGGTCCATATATATCCATATTACCTGATACAATAGCAATATCCCTATAGCGGTAATCTCTATCCCTTAAAAGACTTATAATTTTAGAAGCTACATTTTCTACTTCACTGTATAAGTTGCTTGCTTGAAAAATTTCTATATTAGATACATTCTCCGTATATGGTTTAATTGGAAAATTAAATAAGCGCTTTTCAATATGGTTAATTTCTGATGACCCAATAGGCCGCTCTTTTACTTTCTTGTTTAAATCAATAACTCGTTCTTTCGTGTTATTTTTGTTCGCTTTTTCTCTTAATTTTGACAAAGTGTTCAGTGGTGTAAAAAATAAATCATTATCACTGCTATTTAAATCTACTGTAGCAGTAATATATATATCTTTTGATACTAACATCATTTTATCGATAATTCGTAATGTTTGAGGTGTAAAGGTATGAAACCCATCGATAAATACTTCCTTACCTTCTAAAAACCTTGACTTTTCAATTGATTCTATAAGTAAATCCATATGATCTTCATTGTCAATATACTTCCCTTTTAAATATTCGTTAAAGCCATTATATATTAATGCCAAATCCTGTAGCTTAAATTTTAATATGTTATCATAGGCGTCACTATTTTTATTTAAATCATAAGGCATGATATCGTATTGTTTAAATTCAGTAATTGTTTCGTTCAATTTATCAATAAACCCATTTTGGTTAACCGCTTTTTTATAAATTGTAAGTTGGTCCTCTAACTCTTTTACTACTTTCTTTAATACCATACTTTTTCCGATCTCATTTATCTTAACTTTCTTTAATCCCCCAACTTCCTGCAGCACATGGTAAGCTAATCTTGTAAAACTTAATATTTCAACTTCCATGATCCCTTCTACCTGTAAACGTTCTATTATGTCTCTTTCTGCCTGAAGGGTATATTGCTCAGGTACTAAAACAATTATCTTGTTCTCTCTTTCTTTTACTAGCTTTTCTTTTACTTTTTTATATAGGTAAGCACTTTTTCCTGTGCCACTTCTACCCACAATATACGTGATCCCCATAATATCACTCCATTTTTATTTATTGAATCTATTATAACATTTAGGCGTAAAATATTTATACCTAATGACGGAGAAAAATTACATGAGTTAATATAAATACAGGTTTAAACGATTTTGAAGTCTAGATCTGTTTCATAAAAAAACCCAACAATTGTTGGGTTTTATGTAGATAATTATTTATTTTTGGTGACAAATCCAAGTATCATACTGTTTAATGTATTAGGTTTTTCAAAAATTGTCACGTGTCCACAGTCTGGAATAATTGCTAGCTCTGCGTCTTCAATATTATTAGCAATAATCTCTGAAAATTTTCTTGTTTTTAAAATATCTTGCTCTCCACATACAATAAAAGCAGGGCATTTAATTTTATGTAGCTCTTCGGTCATATAAACATCTTGTTCAAAAGTATCGTACAAGTAAACTTGTCCTGTAAAATATTCCGCCGGAGCCTTTTTAAGCGCCTCCGCTCTTTCTTTAAGTGTTTCTATATTTTTTTCTAAAAATGAATTGTGGTAAATGGTTGGTGCCATCCCCCAATAAAACTTCTCTGGATCTTTCTCAACAGCGGCTGTTCTCCATCCTTTAACGAATAATTTTAATACTTCATCAAGTTCGCTAACGGAGTCAATTACAGATATACTTTTCACACAGCCTGGAAAATCAATTGCTAATCGCATAGCTACTTCTCCACCGTATGATGTACCAATAATATGCGCCTTCTCTATTCCTAGCTTTTCCATCAATATTTTTGCTTCTTCCGCATGTTCTCTAAAGGTATACGGCCCTTCTGGCTTATCGGATAAAAGCTGTCCCTTAAAATCATGTAATAAGATTCTATAATCTTTTTCAAATACAGGAACTTGCATTGCCCAGCTATTTGTAGAGGCCATCACCCCGTTTAAAAAAACAACTGTTTCCTCTGCCTCTAAGTTCCCTTTTAATTCGTAATACAGGTTTACACCGTTAACGTCCATGTATGCCATTTAAATCTTCCTCCTCTCCTAATAGGTTCACGCCATCTTTCATTACTTCTACAAATACTTCTACAAGGTTAGGATCAAATTGCGTACCTGCACATCTTCTAATTTCTTCAATCGCTTCCTCATGACTAACTCCTTCTTTATATACTCGTCCATTTGTCATTACATCGTATGCATCAACAATTGCTAATATCCGAGAAAGCTTAGGAATATCCTCTCCTTTTAGTGCTTGGGGATAGCCCTGACCGTCCCATCTCTCATGATGGGTTAAAATATACTCAGAAATATGGGATAACTCTTTAGATGACTGGGCAATTCTATATCCTATTTCAGGATGCTGCATCATTTTTCGCCACTCATCTTCATCTAATCTAGAGGGTTTTGTTAGAATAGAATCAGAAATGGCTATTTTACCAATATCATGTAAAATACAAAATAACCCTAATTCATCTAATTGACTATTATTTAATCCCAGATGCTTGCCGATTTTTTTTGAAATTTTATACATACGTCTGGTATGCTCCTCAGTTTCAAAGCTCTTTTCAAATAAAGACTTTTCCAATGAAGAGATAATCGCTCCCCGAACACTACTACTAATTAAAAGTTTTTGCCTATACATGCGATCTTCTGCTTCTTTTATTACTATATTAATGTCTTCCCCCTTTTCTATCTTTGTACTACAACCCAAAGAAATACTCGGCTGTATCGGTTTTTTATCTGCTTTTTCACATGCTTCTGTAATACGATCACATATCTCCAGAGCCGTATTATATTCTGTATTAGGCAAGACAATGGCAAACTCGTCTCCACCCCACCGGGCAACAATATCCTCTTTTCTAACTGATTTTAATAAAATTTTCGATATCACCTTTAATAACTTGTCACCCTGCTTATGCCCAAAAACATCGTTGGCTAATTTCAATCCATTTACATCTCCTGTAATAATAGATAAAGGTAAGTACTTTTTATCCTTATACTCCTTAATTTTTTTCTCAAAGTAAGCCCGATTATACAAGCCTGTCAGTTTATCGTGATAACTTAGGTAAATGATTTCTTCTTCCGCTTTTTTTCTATCTGTAATATCTGTGTGGGTTCCAACAAATCGCAAAGGTTTGCCATCTTTCGTCCATTCCATTACTTTTCCCCTAGCTAAGAGCCACTTATAGCTTCCATCTTTACAACGGGCACGAAATTCATGTGTATATAGAGGCGTCTCACCTTTAAAATGCTTGTCATACTTTTCATTACCTTCGTCAAGATCTTCTGGATGTACAAATTTTGTCCAATCATTTCGATGATTTCCAACTTCCATCCCTTCATAACCAAGCATATCTGTAAACCTACGACTAAAATACACCTCATCGGTTTGTATATTTAAATCCCATACACTAACGTGACTTCCTTCTAAGGCAAACTGCCATCTTTCTTCATCTTCTCTTATTTTTTGTTCCATCTTTTTACGGTCAGTAATGTCAAAGGCGGATGCAATAATTGCGGGCTTACCCCGATAAGTAATTGTTGTAGCAGAAATATCCATCCATATTGGTTTTCCATTTCTTGTAACAACTTGCATTTCATAACGCTTTGGTATGTTCTTAACACCTTTTTCTCTTGCTGTAGCCCGTATTTTAGCAGTTTCTTTGTAATCTGGATGATTTACATCCCATAAATCCATTTTATAAAATTCTTCTTCACTATAACCTAGAAGTTCTTGATAGTAGGGGTTCGTATATACATATTTTCCTTCTTGACCAATGAATATTACTGTTGCTGTTGAATCGGCAAATGCCCTGAATTTCTCCTCAGCTTCCTGTAGTGCTTGAAGTAATTTTTTATTCACAACAACTTTTCCATCACAGTTTATCTTATTCAAAGCTTTGTATTCTCCCATATCTTTCCCCCCTTCTTTCATTAACCTTTATAATAGTCCGTTCCCATATTCCATAGCTTCCCTGTAAACATTTCTTCATCTTCTGAATGATCTTCTATAAATGATAAAATACTTTCTATATCTCCCGACAATTTATCAATTTGATGCAAAATCTGGGCTTCGACTGTTTTTGGTAAAACTGGAGAACCAAATTCTAATGAGCCGTGGTGTCCAAGAATTCCATTTAAAATAACTAATTTATCATTATGATTAAAATTAGGAATAGTATTAATCGCATTTAACGTATAATGTGCTCCCATAAATATATGTCCTAACATTGTTCCTTCTTCAGTAAATCCTATGTCCGGAAGCGCTTTATATTCTAGTGTTTTTGCCCAATCATGAAGCATACACATTACAATCAGACGTTCATATTGATGTTGAGTCAATTTTTTAACCTTTGCAACGGTCTGGGCATAGCTTAATAACTCTAAAGTATGATGGATTAACCCATGATAAAAATTATGATGCACCTTTTTTGCAGCCGGATATGTCATAAACTTATTAAAGTTCTCTTCCTCAAAAATCATCTTATCTAAAAGCACCTTTAAGTGTTCACTTTGTACTTTATTGTAATAGCCCTTTAATCCATTGATCATACTATCAATTTGTACGTTACTTGTAGGTATAAAGTCTTTAATAGATATGTCAGCTTTTTCGTATTTTTCAATTTCTTTAATTGTCAATTGTAGCTGGCTTTGATACTCTCCCACTTGCCCATGTACTTTAACAATGCTGTTGTTATCTAAACTTTGGAAAAAATCACTATATTTTTCATAATCCCAAAGTTTTACTTCCATCGCTTTAGAACGATCTTGTATAATAATATCCGCATATTCCTTACCATTTCTACTTACTTTAATTTTCACATCAGATAATAATACAATGCATTCTACTACTGTATGTAAATGTTCCTTACCAATATCTTTTAATTTATTTATAAACATTTCTGTCCCCCTATAAATGACGTCTAGTTAACAACGTCAAATTACCATTATTATATAATAATATAACTTTTATTCAAAATTTTAAAGGGTTGTCTTTTATAATTAATATATTATTGTTGTGACTTAAATATGAACTCTTGACTATTTCTCCATATTCCTTGAATTTCCTTTGTTATGTAAGAAAAATATTACTATTTTGTTTAAAAAAGATAGAACAGGGTAAATGTACTTTTGGAAAACTTTAATTTTAAAATTAATTAGGGGGAATAAAGCTTATGAACGCAATAACTGAAACTAACTTAAAATCAGCATTTGGAGGAGAAAGTATGGCCCACATGCGTTATATCCAGTGGGGAAATGCCGCAAAGAAAGAAGGGTTCCCAAACGTATCAAATTTATTTAAAGCCATCGCCTATGCTGAGCAAGTTCATGCTAGTAATCATTTTAGTGAATTAAAAAATCAAGTAGGGGAAGCTGCAGTGACAGCCGGAGCAGGTTTTGGTTTAACAACTACTTCAGAAAACTTACAAGGAGCAATCGAAGGAGAAGATTATGAAGTAGAGCAAATGTATCCTGCTTTTATGGCAGTAGCTGAACTTCAAGGGGAAAAAGGCAGTATGCGCTCCTTTAAATATGCTATTGAAGCAGAAAAAACCCATTCTGCACTATTTACAGTAGCCAAACAAGCTGTAGATAATGGCCAAGATTTTACTTATGATACTGTCCATGTCTGTGATGTCTGTGGATATACGCTAACAGATGATGTTCCTGATAACTGCCCTATTTGTAGAGTTAAAAAAGAAATGTTTACTGTTTTTAATACAGAAAAATAAGTTAAAATAAAGAAAGATACCTGTTTACATATTTGGTATCTTTCTTTATATAGTAGGAAAATTCTGCTTTTCTAGTTTGTCACTATTTTTTATATGCTTTATTTTAAAATTTCCTTAATTTAATCTTTTCCCTATTGTCTCTCCCATATTTACTCTAGTTTCCAGTCCATCCTCTGTATTTTTTAAAATATCCTCATCAACTTTTACTTGTCCTTTTTTCAAGAACAGTATAACAGTAGATCCACCAAATTTAAAATAGCCTTTTGGGCTTCCTTTTTTAACTCTGTTTTTAGGATTATAAGTCTGCTTTATCGTACCTACACAAGTTGCTCCTACTTCCAGCATAGTGATCTCACCAAAATTATCTGAATCAAAAACTGTCAATTCTCTTTTGTTTTCACAATATAAAGATATTACTTTCTTTAATGCCAGTGGGTTTACAGAATAAAGACTCCCATCAATATGCCTGTGTTTTTTTACCTGCCCGCTGTCTGGAAAATGGTATCGATGATAATCCGCTGGTGATAATCTAACAACAATGCATACACCACTATCAAAGGCTTCTGCTAGTTTATTGTCACGAAATAGATCTGATAACTTATAGGTCATTCCTTTTACTTGTATAACTTTATTTATATCAATATTTTCATAGGCTAACACCCTACCGTCTGCTGGGGATATAAGATCTTCTTTTTTTTCGCTTATATACCTAGCATCCGGTTTTAACTCCCTAATAAAGAAATCATTAAAACTACTATATTTATCTAAGTTTTCTTCTAGAGCTTCCTCCATATTTATCGATAATGCTTCGACAAATTTTTGAATTTTCTTCGTACTACTAGGCCGATCCTGTAGCTTTCCATAAATAATTGATGGTAACTTCCTTTTAAAAAGTATTTCTAATAAGGATTTACCTAGTTTAGTATCATAACCCCACTTTAAATATTTAAGTCCAGCAACGGTTTCTAATTTTTTTTCTCCAGTTTTCCTGTCTATATAATAAACTTTCATAAGATCCTTCCTCTCAGATACTGCTGAAAACTTTCTTATTAATGAATTACCTAAATATATTTCTAACTCAACCATTTTTTTATACTACTTATAATACTACATTTTCTATATTTTTTAAACGAAATCCCTTTGTGTATTTTTATATACTAATGTAAAATTAAAAAGTGTGAAGAATTCCATAAATAAATTTTATAAAAGCAAGAAGGTATGTTTTTTTATTTATTGGACTGAATAAATTATTCATATAATTCTATTAAACTATGTCAATCAAACAAATAAATACACTTTTTACTTTTTTCTTAAGGAGGTATTATATGATTGTTCAAAAGAAATCTTTAACCTTACCAAAACCCTTTATAACAGAACACGGAGAGAAAATAGAAAACCCTGTTGTTACATACGAAGCGTACGGCAATCCAGAAGGTGATGTTATAATGGTTTGCCATGGTGGACTTAGTAGTCAACATGCAGCGGGAAAATATACTAATCAAGATGCAGTTCCTGGTTGGTGGGATGATATCATTGGTGATGACAAAGCCATTGATACAAGAAAGTATCGAGTTATTAGTGCCAATGCATTAGGGAGTATGTTTGGTACCAGTTCACCCTTAAGTTTAAATCCTAAAACAGGCACTCATTATGGGCCTGACTTTCCATTTATAACATTAATCGATATCACTCGATTTAATAAAGCTTTTCTAGATGAGCTTGGCATTAAGAAGTTGAAATTAATAGCCGGTCCTTCAATGGGATCCTTAATAAGTTTACAAATGGCAGCCCTTTACCCAACCTTTGTTGAAAATGTTGTTGCTGTTGCAACAGCAGGACGTATGACGCCTTCTGGGATGGCCATCCACCATTTTATGATGAATACAATCAAAATGGATTCAGCATTCAATGAAGGTTGGTATTCTCTTGATAAACCTTTACCGGCTTTAAGATTGATCCATCAAATTTCTCGGATATATTACACACACGAGAGACTGCTACAACATACCTACTGGGATAATGTCCCTGAAAGTAGTAGCTCCCAATTCACTAGAAGTGAAAACTGCTTAAATTATCTAACAGATCAAATGGAAAAACAAATTCAAAGAAGAGATCCAAATTGCTTTATTTCAATATTGAGCGCAATTAATACCTATGATCTTGGTCGCGATGCAGATAGCTATGAAGCTGGTGTACAAAGGATCCAATGTCCTACCCTACTAATAAATATTAATACCGATTCTGAGTTCTCCCCTAAATGGGCACAGGAAGTTGCCAATATCCTCAATCAAAAACAAGAAGGCCAAGCAAAGGCTGTTGAGTTAGATTCTATGTGGGGACACTTGGGCTGTGTTCAAGAAGCTAAATCTATCGGGGAGGAAATTAAAAAGTATATTCATTTATAGAAAGTAAATCCTTTTCATCTATTATTAAATACTAGTACAATTTGATAATCCAACTTACTTCGTGCTGTTGAGTTCACAGGAAACAAAGCCAAAACACACCTTCTAAAAAGAAGGTGTGTTTTAATTTTACTGAACAACAAATCTTGTAATTAACTCTTGTACATCCTCCGGTCTATCTACCAATGGGGAATGACCGCATTTTTCTAGTACAATCAATTGTGCATTTTCTCCTATATCTTGGACAATTGTTTTAGCCATATCCATTGTAACAACCAAATCTCTGTCCCCTTGTATTACTAAGGTGGGGGCTTTTATATGATCTACTTCTCCAGTGCCTTTAACAGTTCCATTATGTTCGTTAGATATATTAAATAAAGTCAATGCATAGTTGATATCTATTAGATTTCTTTGCTTCGTCATTTCATCAATATAGGCTTCATATTTATCTTCAGGTGGTTTCTTATGCAAGTACATAGCTATATCTGATAATTTCCTCAATAACCATCTATTACTGTTACTTTGCATTAAATTCTTAAAAAATGGTATAATTCCATCTTTAATAGAAATACAACTACCTACATCTCCAATTCCAAAAAAAGTATTATTATACCCTCTTGTACTTGCAGATTCAATTAAAATAAGCTTTTCCACATATTTCGGATAATTTGCTGCAAATTGCATTGTTACTGCACCACCTGCTGACCAACCAACTAAAGTAAACTTTTTAAGTTTTAATTTATCAACAAAAAGCTTTAGATCGTCAGAAAAATCTTTCATATTGGTAATTGGTTTGTTATAGGTAGATTCACCAAATCCCCTTAGATCTACAGCATAAACCTTAAAACGAGAATCTAAACTTTCCATTAGAATATCCCAATTTTTTGATGAGCTTAAGTTTCCATGTACTAATACTATTACATACTCATGATGCATTGCTTCGCGATAGCTTAATGTTTCTCCATTTTTAAGATCCACTGATTTAAGTACAATTTGATTGCTCATATAACTCCCCCAATTAAACCTTTTGCTAATAGGTTTATACAATTCTCCTGATCATAGGGACTACTGTAAATTGAAATGTATACTTTATATCATTATATTTTTATATAGTTTTTCTGCTTCCTGGCTTTATTGCAGGTAATTTACCTTCTTTACAAATCGGACATTCTGCTGGGTCATAAGATATCACTTCTGTTGTTAAAGCTGCTGCAAGTTTTGTACCAAAATCAATTGTTCCATTACTTCGATCTACTAGAACCGCAACTCCCGCTACTTCAGCACCTTGCTCTTTTACAATATCCATAACTTCTCTAACTGAACCTCCTGTAGTAATAACGTCTTCTGCTATCAGCACTCGAGCTCCTTTAGGTATAGAGAATCCTCTTCTAAGCACCATTTTCCCATTTTCTCTTTCTGCAAATAAGTTTTTTACTTTTAACTGTCTTGCTATTTCATAAGATATAATAATTCCACCCATTGCAGGTCCGATCACTACGTCAATATTATCCTCTCTAAAGTTATCTGCAAGCCCTTTTGATATTTCCTCTGCATATTCCGGGTACTGTAGTAATTGTGCACATTGCATATACTGGTTACTATGTCTCCCTGAGGTTAGTAAAAAGTGTCCTTTTAATAGTACATCGGCTTTCTCTAGTATTTCAATAACTCTTTCTTTTGTTAACATTCAAATCCGCTCCCCATCATTTTAATTTAGTCTTTCAACAAATTATATATATGATAATTCTCCAACAATATGATTAATATCCTTAACATTGTACTTCTTCATATATGCTTCAATACCTTCTTTTACATCCATTGTAGCCCGAGGGTTATAGAAGTTTGCAGTACCAACTGCAACTCCAGTTGCCCCAGCTAACATAAATTCAATCGCATCTTCCCCAGTAGCGATACCTCCCATACCGATTATAGGTACAGAAACTGCTTGAGCTACTTGATACACCATGCGAACTGCAACGGGCTTTATAGCAGGTCCTGAAAATCCTCCCATAATATTTGCTAATACGGGTTGTCGCTTATGAATATCAATTACCATCCCTAATAAAGTATTTATTAAGGATATCGCATCCGCCCCACCAGCTTCTGCACCCCTAGCAATCTCGGCAATATCTGCAACATTCGGACTCAATTTTACAATCAAAGGCTGTTTTGCATATTTTTTTACCTCTTTCGTTACTTGTTCAACGGTTTTTGCATTCGTACCGAAGGATACACAACCTTCCTTTACATTAGGACAAGATATATTAAGTTCAATCATATCTATATCTGCATCTCCTAAGGTTTCTACAACTTCACAGTAATCCTCCACGCTTCGTCCCGCGATGTTTACGATGATCTTTGTATCAAATTTTCTAAGAAAAGGAATGTCTTCTTTTATAAATACATCTACACCAGGATTCTGTAGTCCAACACTATTTAACATGCCACCATATGTTTCAGCAGTTCTTGGACTTGCATTTCCCTTCCAGGGTACATTAGCCACCCCTTTTACTACCACTGCACCTAATTGATTTAAATCTACAAACTCACTATACTCTTTACCAGATCCAAAAGTTCCTGAAGCCGTCATAACTGGATTTTTCATTTCTACACCGGCAATATTTATTTTGGTATTTAAACTAGTCATCCCAGATCACCTCATCTCCATTAAATACAGGTCCGTCTTTACACACACGGCGATTTTCCCAATCAACCTCTTGTTCTCTTTGTATCTTACAAGTACAAACTAAACATGCACCTATACCACAGGCCATTCTTTCTTCAAAGGATAACTGAGAAGGTATATTCTTCTCCTTAGCCCAGTTATATACCGCTTTAAGCATTGGTTTTGGACCACAGCTGTATACAATGTCCCCTTGTGGCTCAGTTTTTGTTAATATATCCATTACATTACCTTTTGTGCCAAAACTACCATCTTCTGTTGCTACGTGTACCTCTGCGCCATGTTTTTCAAAGGCTTCTACAAGTATAGGATTTGTTCTAAACCCTAGGTATACACGTTTTTTACCTTTTAAATGCTTAACAAGCTCTAATAGAGGTGGCGTTCCTACGCCGCCACCGATGATAATATGATCTTGTTCTTTTCCTACTTTAAAGCCATTACCAAAAGGTCCCATAACCTTAATGGTTTCCCCTTCTCTCATCTGCGAAATTTCTTCTGTTCCTTTTCCTACAACAGCATATATTAATTTTAGGGTTTCGGCTTCTTTATTAATTTCACATATACTAATTGGACGGGGTAAAAGTCGTGATTCTGATTTACAGTATAAATTCATAAACTGGCCAGGTTCAGATATTTGTGCCATTTTTGGTGCTAGAATATCTAATTCATACATTCCTGGAACAATCTCTTTGTTGCTTAATATCTTTACATTTTTCCATCTATTCATTACTTCACCCCCAAGTCAATTACATCTAAATTGTAGTCTATTACTTTAGATTCAACAATATCCATCATTGCTTGTACTGTATCTAACGAAGTCAAAACATTAACAGAGGATTCAATAGCTGCTCTTCTTATTCTAAATCCATCCTTTTTCTCATCTCTCCCTTTTGTTGGGGTATTAATTACAAGATCGATCATGCCACTTCTAATAACATCTAGAATATTTGGTACTCCTTCGCTTATTTTTTTGACTTTCGTTACAGGAATATCATTTTGTTCTAAGAACGCTGCAGTTCCCATGGTAGCCATTAAATTATAGCCATTATCTATCATCTGTTTTGCTATTGGTAAAAAGCCTTTTTTATCGAAGTCTTTTAGTGTTACTAATATGTTTCCGTTCTTTTTCGGTATATCCATATCAGCTGCTAAAAAGCCTTTATACATTGCTTCTTCTAATGTTTTAGCAACTCCAAGCACTTCTCCTGTAGAACGCATTTCTGGTCCTAAGCTAACCTCTACTTTTGGAAGTTTTTGCGTAGAGAAAACTGGAACTTTTACTGATATAAGTTCAGGTTCTTTAAATATCCCTGTTCCATATCCAATATTTTTAAGCTTCTCTCCTAACATTACCTTAGTTGCTAATAAAATCATCGGTACCCCTGTTACTTTACTAATAAATGGTACTGTTCGAGAAGATCGTGGATTCACCTCTATAACATAAAGTTCATCTTCAAACTCAATAAATTGTATATTAATCATACCACTTACTTTTAGGGCCACTGCAATCTTTTGTGTATAGTCTAAAATTTTTGTTTTTACTTTAGATGAAATCTGTTTGCTTGGATATATGGAAATACTGTCACCCGAGTGTACTCCTGCTCTTTCTAAATGTTCCATAATTCCCGGTATAAAAACATCTTCTCCATCACATATTGCATCTACCTCGATCTCTTTTCCTAATAAATAGCGATCAATTAATACTGGATTATGCTTATCTCTATTAAATGCATCTTTTAAATATCTGTGTAATTCTTTTTCTTCATAAGTGATTTCCATTCCCTGTCCACCTAAAACATAGGATGGTCTTACTAAAACCGGATACCCTAGTTTATCCGCTTCTTTCATTCCTTCTTCTACTGACCATACCGCCTTACCTTTTGGACGTGGTATATTCAGTGCTTCCATAATCTCATCAAATTTTTCTCTATCTTCCGCAGCATCTATTTGTTCTGGTTTTGTTCCAAGTATTGGAATATTCATCTGTCTTAGAAATTTAGCTAATTTTATTGCTGTTTGTCCACCAAACTGCAGAATTACCCCGTCTGGTCTCTCTTTTTCAAGTATATTTAGTACATCTTCTTCAGTTAATGGCTCAAAATATAATTTGTCCGAAATATTAAAATCTGTACTTACGGTTTCCGGATTATTGTTTACAATAATTGTTTCTATTCCTACCTGTTTTAGCGCTAGTACACAGTGTACAGAACAATAATCAAATTCAATCCCTTGTCCGATTCTGATTGGACCTGACCCTAATACCATTACTTTTTTCTTTTCACTCACTTCTACTTCATCTATCTGGTCATAGGTTGAATAATAATATGGGGATATCGCATCAAATTCACCGGCACAAGTATCTACCATTTTATACACTGCTTTTATGTTTAGTTGTTGTCTTTTCTCATAAATTTTTTCTGGACTGCAATTTATAAAATCTGCAATTCCTTTATCTGAGAAACCTCTAATTTTTAATTCTCTAAGCCATTCAGGCGTCAGCTTTTCTACACTTGCTTCTTTGAGTTGTTCTTCATGTAATACAATATTTTTAATTTTTTCTAAAAAGAACATGTCTATTCCAGTAATCTGGTTCACTTTATCCGTTCTATAATTCCTTCGCAGCAACTCAGCTACGTGGAATATTCTTTCATCATCTGGTACTTGTACTTTTCTTTTTAATTCTTCAAGGGATAGTTTTCTGGAAGATTCCAATTGCATAGAGTACTGTCCAATTTCCAAAGAACGAATCCCTTTTAATAGAGCAGACTCAAAGTTATTTCCAATGGACATCACTTCTCCAGTGGCCATCATTTTTGTTCCTAAAGACCGATTTGCTTCACGGAATTTGTCAAAGGGCCATTTTGGTATTTTTGCTACAATATAGTCAATTGTTGGCTCAAAACATGCAAAAGTTTTCCCGGTAACTGCATTTTTAATTTCATCTAATGTATACCCTAGTGCAATTTTAGCCGCAACTCGTGCAATAGGGTACCCTGTTGCTTTCGAGGCAAGTGCCGAAGAACGACTTAAGCGGGGGTTTATTTCAATGATTACATACTCATAACTTTCAGGGTTTAAAGCAAACTGAACATTACAGCCCCCCTCTATTTCTATTGCATTGATGATATCAATAGCTGCTGTTCTTAGAAGTTGGTTCTCTCTATCAGATATGGTTTGTACTGGCGCAACTACAATACTATCCCCAGTATGCACCCCTACAGGGTCTACATTCTCCATATTACATACTGTGATACAATTTCCATGACTATCTCTAATTACTTCATACTCGATTTCTTTCCAGCCCTTTATACTTCTTTCTAAAATGACCTGCCCAACTCTACTTAATTGTAGTCCTTGGGTTAAAATTTCCTTTAATGCCTCTTCGTTATCAACGATACCCCCGCCTGATCCCCCAAGGGTATAGGCTGGACGAACAACTAAGGGATATCCTATTTTTTCCGCAAAATCAATACCTGCTTCCAAATTTGTAACGATTGCACTTTCAATCACCGGCTGATTGATTTGTCCCATCATTTGCTTAAATAAATCTCGATCTTCACCTTGTTTTATGCCATTTACTGACGTACCTATTACGCTTACATTGTACTGTTCTAGTATACCTTTATCTTCAAGGTCAACAACTAGGTTTAATCCTGTTTGACCACCCATACCTGCAATTATGCTGTCTGGTCTTTCTTTTGCAATTACTTTTTCTACGAATTCTAAAGTTAGAGGTTCTATATATATCTTATCTGCAATTTCCCGATCAGTCATTATTGTAGCTGGATTACTATTAATGAGTACAACTTCAACGCCTTCTTCCTTAAAGGACTGACAAGCTTGCGTTCCTGCGTAGTCAAATTCTGCAGCTTGGCCTATTATAATTGGTCCTGATCCTATAACAAGTACTTTTTTTATTCGATGATCCTTTGGCATATATCTTTCTCCCCTCTTTGTGCTATTTCTACAGTTTATCTATAAATTTATCTAAAATATAGGCGGTACTATGTGATCCTGAACTTAACTCTGGACGAAATTGAACACCTAAAATCTGTTGTTTTTCATAGACTAAACCTTCCATTGTACCATCATTCATATTCCTATGGCTTACTTTCACCTCTTCTGGAAGGCTACTTTCTTCTACAACGTATCCATGGTTTTGAGAAGTAATATATACTTTATTCGTACTTAAATCTTTCACTGGATGATTTCCTCCACGATGGCCGTACTTCATTTTCAATGTATTCCCACCTAAAGCTAGTGCTAGCAACTGATATCCTAAACAAACACCCATCATCGGTTTAACCCCGATTAACCTTTTGATATTTTCTAAGACTTCTGGTATATCCTTTGGATTTCCAGGTCCATTTGATAAAAAGATACCATCTGGATTTACATTTAATATATCCTCTGCGGTAGTATCTGCTGAAAAAATTGTTACTCTACAGTTTTCCTTTGTAAAAGACTTTAATAAATTTTTATTTAATCCTAAATCTATAATTGCTACATGAGGCCCTTCACCTTCAATTTCCACAGTTTTATTAGTTGAAACATCCATAACCCCGGGCTTGTTATTAAACGTACTCAGTTTTTTCTCAAGGACTTCTTGAGACATTTCAACATCTGTCGTGATAATGCCTTTCATCGTTCCTGCATTTCGAATCAGTTTTGTTAATGCCCGAGTATCTATCCCTTCTAGACCTACCACTTTATTAAGTTTTAAGTAGCCTTCTATGTTCATTTCACATCTCCAATTGCTTGGATTTTTTGCAGCTTCTCTTACAATAAGTGCATTCAGTTGTGGTTTTGTAGATTCCATTTCTTCTGTATTAATCCCATAATTCCCGATCATTGGGTATGTCATATTTACAATTTGTCCGTAGTATGATGGGTCAGTAAATACTTCTTGGTAGCCAGTCATACTTGTATTAAACACAACTTCCCCAACTATTTCTTCATAATAACCAAAGCTTTCACCTAAAAATCTAGTGCCATCTTCTAATATTAATGCTGCTTTCATTACTTTCACCCCTACTTATCCATTTTATTTTATAAAACACCTAATAAGTCCTTTTGCATTTCTATTACTGCGTCTCGGGCAGCATCAGCAAAGTTTTGCTCAGCATACTTTTCATCCTTTTTATAAGCTGCGATAATTCCTCTAGATGAGTTAACTATTGCCCCTAAGCCATCTTTATTAAAACATGCCTTCAAATCTTGTGCCGTTCCTCCTTGAGCACCATAGCCAGGAACAAGGAAATAGTTATTTGGCATGATTTTTCTTAATACTTCAGCTTGTTCTGGATGGGTAGCCCCTACTACCGCACCAATTGAACTATAACCACAATCTCCGATCAACGCTTCCCCCCACTTATTTACTAAAGATCCTATTTTCTCATATAGTTTTTGTCCACCTAAATCTATATCCTGAATCTCTCCGCTATTTGGGTTGGATGTTTTAACTAATATAAACATTCCTCTATCGAATTTTTTGCAATTTTCCATATAAGGTTCAATAGAATCATAACCTAAATAAGGGTTTAAAGTAATTGAATCTTGGTCAAACACCATGTGTTGCTTTTCTTCTATACTAACTTCACCGATGTGTCCATTGGAATAAGCTTCCGCTGTAGAAGCAATATCGCTTCTTTTTATGTCACCAATGATCACTAGTTCTTTTTCTTTCGCATACCGGATTGTATCTATATATGCTTGAACACCTGCTGCACCGAACTGTTCATACATTGCTACTTGTGGCTTGACAGCAGGGACAAGGTCGCATACAGCATCGATAATTCCTTTATTAAATTCATAGAAAGCTTGAGCAGCTCCTTTTGGCGTTTTCCCATACTTATTAAAAGCTTCTTCTTTAATAAAAGTAGGAACAAAATTTAACCTTGGATCTAACCCTACTACTGTCGGGTTATTTTTTTCTTGTATTTGCTTTACTAAACGATCTATCACTTAAATATCCCCCTTTATAAGCTTATAATCTTTTAATACAAAGTCTCCATTTACTAAGGTATGTCTGGCTTTACCTTGTACTTTTTTACCCTGGAACGGAGAATTCTTACTTTTAGAAACAAAATCATTTACTTCTATTTCATATGCCAATGTAGGGTCAACCACTGTTATATCTGCCATCTCTCCTACGCTTAATGTGCCTTTATTAATCCCTATCATTTTTGCTGGATTTATTGTCATTTTCGCTATCAGTTCTATTGGCGTTAATACTTTCTTATTTACAAGCTCTGTAATGCCTAGGGCTAAAGATGTTTCTAAGCCAACAATTCCAAAGGGCGCTTTTTCATAAGGTGCGTCTTTATCTTCTGCACTATGGGGGGCATGATCTGTGGCAATAATGTCAATCGTACCATCCTTTAAACCCTTAATGATGTGATCTACATCTTCCTTTGTTCTTAATGGTGGATTCATTTTTGTATTTGTATTATCTGACGCTACAATTTCATCAGATAGTGTGAAATGATGTGGTGCAACCTCTGCCCATACTTTTTCCCCCCTTGCTTTTGCTTCTCTAACAAGCTGGGTGCTTCCCTTTGTACTGATATGACATATATTTAGTTTTGTATTACTTTCCTGAGCTAATATAATATCCCTAGAAACAATTACTTCTTCTGAGTCTGCAGATATTCCTTTTATATTTAGTTCTTTAGATCTTTCCCCCTGGTTCATTGCACCACCATTTTCTACGAGATAGTGGTCCTCACAGTGGGACAATACAGGGATATTATATTTAGATGCTTGTCTTAATGCCTCTTTCATTAAAGCGGTATTCATGACGGTTTTTCCATCTTCACTTAAGGCACAAATCCCTGCCTTTACCATCGCTTCAACATCTACTAATTTTTCTCCTTTTTGCCCCTCTGTAATTGCACCAACCGGCAACACATGAACTACTGCTTCTTTTTCCGCTTTGTTATTTATTTGATTTACGATCATTGCATTGTCCACTGGCGGATTTGTATTCGGCATACAACAAATAGTTGTAAATCCACCCTTCGCTGCGCTATAACTACCAGTTTGAATTGTTTCTTTATACTCAAATCCCGGTTCTCTTAAATGTACATGTACATCAATTAGTCCAGGAACAACCCAATGGTCTGTAGCATCAATTTCCTCATCAACTGCTGCTGTAATTCCTTTTTGAACCTGCTTAATTATCCCATTTTCTACTAAAATATCTTTTACTTCATCGGTTTTACTGCTCGGATCTATGATTCTTCCATTTTTAATTAATATTCTCATGAATGTACCTCCTTCATTGATATACTTGTAAATAAAAAAGACAATAAAAAGATGCGTTCATTCATCCTTTTACTGTCTTCATATTTAGAACTAAAAAATAAGGGTAAAGTCTATTAAAAACACTTTGCCCGTATCCAAATTCTGTTTTTGTGTTGTTTTGTGCATAGCAAAAAATTGGAGTCATCTTATTCATGCTCTTCACTTCCTTCCTGGCCTCTCTGGACCAATTTAAAGGTTAATTTACATTTGAATAATTTTACCACATTTTCTGTTATTTTGTCAAATCATTATTATTAAATTGTTTTCTCTAACTAATACTCATTTTGTCTTTGCCTAACTAGGATTAATATCATCACTTTTCTTATCTGTATAGAGAAAACCTTTACCCTAACTTATCACCCTTCGTAACCTTTTGGTCCGGTTGAATTAACGCAACCCCATCTTTTGTATATACGCCTAACACTAGAACCTCGGAAATAAAATTAGCAATCTGTCTTGGCGGAAAATTTATCACTGCTAATACTTGTCTTCCAAGTAACTGCTCTTTATTGTACAACTCCGTTATTTGTGCACTAGATTTTTTTATACCTATGAACCCGCCAAAATCAATATATAGCTTATAGCTAGGGTTTCTCGCTTCCGGAAAGTCCTCTGCTTGGATAACTTCTCCCACACGAATATCTAAATCATTAAAATTTTCTATTGTCGCCATAAAGCAAACTCCTTTCAATTTATCTAATAAAATAATTATCTCCTAAGTTTAAATTAAAAAATGCTAATATCCAGAATGATATTAGCATTTTTTTAATTCTATTTACACATGTTTATAAAGTAATTATGCAAAGTTATATCATCTGTTAACTCAGGATGAAATGAAGTTACGAGCATATTTTTTTGCTTTGCCGCAACAACTTGACCATCTATTGATAAAAGTGTCTTCACGTCGTTACCCGTCTTCGTAATATAAGGTGCTCTAATAAATACTAATGGTATTTCTTTAGAATCAACGTCCTCTATTACTTTTTTTGTAATAAAACTATTTAGCTGAGCTCCATAAGCATTCCGTTTTACAGTAATGTCCATAGAACCGATATGAACAATGTTCTCACCTTCTACTTCTTTTGCTAATAAAATCATTCCTGCGCATGTACCCCAAACAGGAAGTCCTGATGCTATTGCATTTTTTAAAGGTGCTAACATATCCCTATCCCTAAGAATTTTTCCAATGGCGGTACTCTCCCCACCTGGAAGAATAAGTCCATCTATATCATTTATCTGTTCAATTTTTTTCACTTCAACTGCTTCGCAGCCCACTGCTTCAATATGCTTAATGTGTTCAATTACGCCGCCTTGTATTGATAGAACACCTATTTTCATGCTTACCAGCCTCTCTCTGCATACCTTTCATTTACTTCTTTAATTTCCAAACCACTCATTGGTTCTCCTAAGTCTTCAGAAATTTCTGCGATAACTTTTGGATCGTTATAGTAAGTTACTGCTTGTACAATCGCTTTCGCTCTTCTTTCTGGATCTCCGGACTTAAATATACCAGAACCAACAAAAACACCTTCTGCACCTAATTGCATCATTAATGCCGCATCTGCTGGTGTTGCTACCCCACCTGCTGCAAAGTTTACAACTGGTAACTTCCCTTCGTTCCAAACATACTCAATTAAATCAAAAGGAGCTGCCATATCTCTTGCAATTGTCATTAGTTCATCTTTTGGTGCATTTTTAACAAATCTAATGTCTTCCATAATCTGTCTCATATGTCTAACTGCTTCAACAACGTTACCAGTACCAGCCTCACCTTTTGTTCTTATCATGGCTGCACCTTCACCAATTCTTCTTAAAGCCTCTCCAAGATTTCTTGCTCCACATACGTAAGGCACTTTAAAATCTCTTTTATTTATATGAAAATCTTCGTCTGCTGGTGTTAATACTTCACTTTCATCTATATAGTCAACACCAATTGCCTCAAGAATTTGCGCTTCTACAAAATGACCAATTCTAACTTTTGCCATAACAGGTATAGAAACCGCCGCTTGTATTTCTTTAATCATTTTAGGGTCTGACATTCTAGCAACCCCACCATCTCTTCTTATATCAGATGGTACTCTTTCAAGTGCCATAACCGCACAAGCTCCAGCCTTTTCTGCAATGATTGCTTCTTCTGGATTTACGACATCCATAATTACCCCGCCCTTTAACATTTGTGCAAGGTTTTTGTTAACTGTGTATCTTTCCATTAATGTATCCTCCCTTAATGCTGTTTTTTATATTTTACCCTTATTTGATTTTATATGTAACACAAAAAGAGTGTAAATAAGGTTATTATAATACTAATGTCAGTATTCGTCAATATTCGTACTAATTCAAATAATCAAAAATATCAAACCACTTAATAATATATAGTGAAATATAATTTTCAGATTAATTTTTCCTCATTGATCGTTTGATCTAATAACCTCGCTGCTTCAAACACAACCTTATTACATTTGATTTCTGGGTTACGATATGCGATCTTTAATGGTCTACAATCAATTTCCCCCATTAATTCCGTATATGATTTTAAAAAGTTCCGAGATAAAGCTTTGATTTTTTTACTTTCATGGGCTACATCATCAACAACTAAATGACTTAATACCATAACCGACGCGGTTAACGCACCACAAACACTTTGAATTCCCATTCCACCCCCAAAACCTGCTGAAAGCTTCAGAGCCTCCTTTTCAAGTCCTAAGTTATATGATTTATTTGCCCCATATAAAATTTTTTCTGCACAATTAAAATCCTCATCTTCTCCATATCCTTGCTTTAGTAATTCATATAGCATTTTGTCATCCCCCTTTAGTGTCTAATAAGTTAGTGAAAATTACTCAATTTAAAAGGCTTTATGTTAATATTTTCATTAACTAAGCCTTCTTTATACAAAATATTTATTTAATTGTATTCCCTTTTATCTTTCGTGTAATTGTTTAATATTTTATCATAAAATTTCAAACTTTTCTGTTTATTAAAAATTAAATAACCAACAATATTATTTAGTTTGATAAATAACCTCATCACAAACAAAATATTTAATTTTATCTTTTTCTAAGTAGATTTGCACAGGCATACCTTTTTTTACATTTATAGGTGCAGGTATTTCATAGTTTTCTTTTTTATAATTACCAGAGTAAATCGATATAACTGTTTTATGAGAATGGTTTCGCCCGCCAAAATCTGATAAGTTTGCACCTAATATCAGTCCTTCTCCTAAGCTCATGGCGCTAGTCTGATGAATTGGGTAGTCTACTACTTTTGCAAATATTGGTTTTTCATTTGCTATAATGCTATCTTTGATATAATCCACTTCATCTTCGATTACAATCCGATCTCCTTTTAAATTAATCTTACTCCTATCTTGTAATAAATACCCTTTCTCATTTAAATCCTGTAACGATACCCCTAATGTTTTTTCGATGTTATCTGTTGTTTTTGTGTAAGGCTGTTTTAAAAATATATATTTCATTAAAACATCTATGTCTCTAACCTCTAAATCACTATATGTATTTTTTAACTCCATATTTAGTTTATCTGTTAACTTTTCTTCATTAACTTTTCCCAATAAGGTTTTACACTCAAGTGTCGTTGCTACATTTTGTTTTAAACTGTCTAAATCAATATCAACCTCATCTATCGTCTTATCCGTAACTGCAATTAAAAACAAATTGTAGTCATTAGGATATGATTTTACAACTATACCTAAGTGGTTTCCTTTATTATCTACTACATTAAAAGGCATTCTAATCCCCCTTTTCTCCTTTTTTTTATTAATGATGTGTGCTATACGATCTTTTAAAGTGGAACTTTCTATTACCCCCATCGTCTAATTATAATACAAGGAGGTAGATAGCATGATGAAAAAAAGATTACTTGTTCTAATTTTGGGTCTTTTCGTACTTTTCTTTATGGGTTGTCAAAAACCTATTACAGAAGATCCGGATATAACAGGAAAGATTTTTGAACAGGGTAGTAATACTATCCTAGTTGTATCCGATATTGACGACGTAAATGTATCTTATGAAACTTGGTTTAATGAAGGCAACAATGCCATCCAGTTTAGTGTAAATGATGATACAGTTATTATGAAGAATAATGCATCAGTGGATGCTAGTTATTTAGAAGTAGGCCAAACAGTTAAGGTCTGGTCCACGGGAGTGCTAGCTGAGTCTTATCCAATGCAGGGTACTGCTAGACAAATTATTATTTTAAAATAATTGAAATTGACAGTTAAATATTGATTCTATTTCATTTGTTTAACTGTCTCTATCCTTATATTCTCAGCTTTATTAATGGTAATTGCAAATGCCCCTCCTGCATCTTTACCTACAATTTTTAGCCAACTCTTACCTTCAACTACATCCAATTCTAATTTTCCTTTATCTGTGCCATCAAATAAGGTGATCACTTCATTTTCCGGTGTAACTAAAACACATCTGAAGCTACCTTTTTTTAAGTTAGACTCATATTCAAGAAACAATTTTCCTTCAGCTTCTGCATCCATTTCCCATAAAGTTTCTACACCATAAAATGTATCAAATGTCATTGCATAGTTTTCATCTTCATCTTGATAGCTTCTATTTGTAAATGTGTAATTATCTTTTTCCTGTAAAATATATTGATCATCATCGTAAGCTTTTCTTTGAGTAGTTGTTAAAGACATGCAGCCACTCAGTATAATTACTGACATAACAATTACTAACCATCTAACTTTATTTTTCAAATTAAATACCTCCTATAAATAAATATAAATACTGTAATATTATACCATTATCATACTATATATAGTACACTGTATTTAAATTTCTTTTTATATATATAACTTTTACATAAAATTTAAGGATAGTCTTAAATATGAATGGGTAAAAATAACATGAAGGAGGGATTTATTTTAATATGAAATGGTCATTAGAATCATTATACACATCTTTCGATTCAGAAGCTTTTAAACAGGATTTAGATTTAGTCTACAAACAACTAGACGAAATTAATCAGTGGATCAGTTCAAATTTATCAACCACAGATAATGCAGTAGAAAAGATTGAAGCCTATATCAATATGTTAAATGATTTTAGCACGAGATTTACCAAGGTTATGTCCTACGTTAGCCTTACTTCTAGCGTTGATGTAAGAAATGAAGAAGCACTTCAAATCATGGATCAGTTAGATGAAAAATATACAGAACTGACGAAGCCTATGGTTATCTTTCAAAAATGGTTAGCTTCTTTAAATAACATCGATGTACTCATTGATTCATCTGAAACAGCTAAGACCCATGCTTTTTTTCTGCAAGAAATGGTTCAAAAATCTCAGTACTTATTAAGTGAAGAACAAGAAATACTTATTTCAAAAATGTCTAATACAGGATCTAGTGCTTGGTCAAAGCTACAAGAAAAGCTATCATCCACGCTACTAGTCGAAATTGATAAAGAAGGTAAGGTTGAACAATTGCCTCTTCCTATTGTACGTAATATGGCATATGAAAAAGATGCTGACACAAGAAAAAAGGCTTATGATGCTGAATTAAAATCCTATAAAAAAATTGAGGAGTCCTCTGCCAGTGCACTGAACGGAATTAAAGGCGAAGTACTCACTGTTACAAAAATGAGAGGATTTCCGTCTCCTTTAGAGGAAACGATTATAGATTCACGAATGAATGAATCAACACTTAGGGCAATGCTTGAGGCTATTGAAGAAACACTTCCTGAATTCCAAAAATACTATAAAAAGAAAGGAGAGCTACTTGGACATAAAAATGGACTACCTTTTTACGATATTTTTGCACCTCTCGGTGAAGTGGATATGAAATTTACATATGAAGAAGCAAAGGATTATATCGTAAAACATTTTAGATCTTTTAGTGACCGATTAGCTGACTTTACGGAGAATGCCTTTGAAAAGCAGTGGATAGATGCCGAGCCTCGTGATGGCAAAAGAGGAGGGGCTTTTTGTTCAAACTTACATCCGATAAAAGAGAGTCGTATTCTTTCTAACTTTACTGGAAGTTTTAGCGATGTTACAACTTTAGCCCATGAGCTTGGTCATGCCTATCATGGTTTATGTCTTTCAGATAATACGATTATTAATAGTCATTATCCAATGCCTGTAGCAGAAACAGCTTCAATCTTCTGTGAGACAATTATAAAAGAAGCTGCTTTAAAAGACGCCACAGAGCAAGAAGCCTTTAGTTTATTGGAGAGTTCTATATCAGATGCTGGTCAGGTGATTGTAGACATCTATAGTCGTTTTATTTTTGAAAGCGAACTTTTTGAGAAACGTAAGGCCCATTCATTGTCTGTGAATGAATTAAAAGATATTATGTTAAAATCCCAAGAAAAAGCCTATGGTGATGGGTTGGACAAAAATTTCTTGCACCCTTATATGTGGATCAATAAACCTCATTATTATTATGCAGGATTAAATTTTTATAACTTCCCCTATGCTTTTGGTTTGCTTTTCGCAAAAGGCGTATATGCCAAGTACCTAGAACAGGGAGATGCTTTTGTTAAAGCATATGATCAGCTTCTTGCAGCTACTGGTACAAACGACATTAAAGCAGTTGCACAAATGGTAGATATTGATATTACTTCTAAGCATTTTTGGAAAACTTCTCTAGACCTTGTTGTTCGAGACATTCACAAATTTATGGAATTAAGTACGGCTTATTAGCTATAGTGTAATTGTCAATTTATCAAATCCAAATAAATAAAATATTTAATTTTAATGAAATATAACACCATTATGCATTCAACTAAAACAGGACCCTCTCGGGTCCAATTTTCTTTTATTTCATTATGCTAACTGTTCTATTTCTGTAGTTTTCCCATCCTCTAAGGTCATTGCATATTGATTTAACTTTTTCCATTCTTTATATAACCAAAAGCTTGTTATTGAAAATGCGATAAAGTCTGCAACTGGACCAGCCAATAAAACACCATTAAGATCAAAGAATAGTGGTAATATTAGCACTGCTGGAATTAAAAATAGTACCTGTCTTGATAAACTTAAAAAAGCCGCTTGTTTTGGTTTACCAATAGCTTGAAAGAAATTAGCACCGGTTACTTGGAACCCAACAACGGGTAATAACCCCATGAAGATTCTTAAGGATCTTGCTCCAAAAGTGATTAACTCCTCATTGTCCTTATTAAATAGGTATACTAGTTGTCTAGGAAATAACTGTATTCCAATAAACCCTAAAGTTGAAAAGATCGTTGCAACTAACAGACCCTTTTTTAGTGCATCTTTCACTCGGTCATATCTTCGGGCCCCATAATTATATCCAACAATAGGCTGTAACCCCTGAGTTACCCCAAATATGGGCATTAATATTAAACTCATAATACTCATAACAATCCCCATAGCCGAGAGTGCAATGTCATCACCATAAGCAACTAGACTTCTATTCATAATTAAGTTAAATACACTTGTTCCTAATTGTAGAATAAATGGCGCCCACCCCATCAGTAATATTTTACTCGTTGTATCAAGTCTTAGTTTTAAATTGTTAAGTCGTAACTTTAATATACTTCTACCACTGAAAAAGTAATGTAGCACCCATGCCGCTGACATTCCTTTTGCTATAACAGTAGCTATAGCTGCACCTCTAATTCCCCAATCAAAAACAATGATAAATAAATAATCTAGCACAATATTTGTAATTGCACCAATCATCATCGTCCACATCGCTATTCTTGGACTACCCTCTGCACGAATTGGATGATTCAAACCGATCCCAATAATAAAGAAAAAAGAACCCAGCAGTACAATTCCAGTATATTCTTTTGCATAAGGCATCACTGCATCACTTGCTCCAAAAATGCTTAAGAGGGGTTCAAGAAAAATTAGAGATCCCACTGTAATTATTATAGATATAACCGTTATTAAAGTAATTGCATTACCTAATATAGATTCAGCTTCTTCTTCTTTTTCTTGCCCTAATTTTATCGATATTAATGAACTTGAACCCACTCCTATTAATAAAGCACAGGCTAATAAAACAAGTAAAATTGGAAAAGCCACAGTAATCCCTGCAATTCCTAAGGCACCAACACGATTGCCTACAAAAATTCTATCTACTATATTATATAAAGCGTTTACTAACATCCCCACAATTGCGGGAATAGAAAACTTAATTAGCAATTTGGTTATATTTTCTTTACCTAATTCATTTGGCTGTCTCATCTAATCATCCTCTGTCTAAAAATATACCTTCCCTACTTCTAGTTTGTAGACTTATTTTGAATATGCTTTAGCAAAATTTTTAACGATTCATTATCGCAAACAAAATATCCTCATTTAATCGCTATATTATATAATATCACATTGTGACTTTTTAAAAAACTCATAAAAAACCAATAAAAAACCACGGCACTAGCCATAGTTTTTATTGGTTACTCTGTATCTAATGTATGAACAAACAATCCACTTCTAAGCTTTGGTTCAAACCAAGTTGACTTCGGTGGCATCACTTCACCTTGATCTGCTACAGTTAATAAATCATCTATTGTTGTTGGATATAGTGAAAAAGCTACAGTCATGTCTGTATGAACTCTTTTTTCTAATTCCTCTAGTCCTCTAATCCCACCAATGAAATCGATTCGTTTATCTGTACGGGGATCTTCAATCCCTAAAATTGGACTTAATATGTTATCTTGCAAAATTGATACATCTAACTTAGCGATTACATCTTTGTTTTTATATGTATCTTCCTTTGCAGTTAGCTTATACCACTGCTCGTTTAAATACATTCCATAGGTGTATCTACTTGTCGGTGTGAATTTCTCTTCTGACTTTTCAACCAAAAATTGCTTTTCTATTTCTTCTATTAATTCTTTTTCTGTTAAGCCATTTAAATCAGTCACTGCTCTATTGTAATCCATAATATATAGATCCTCATCTGGAAATATAACCGACATAAAGTAATTAAATGCTTCTTCTCCAGTAAAATCCGGATTTGCTTCCCGTCGTTTTAATCCAACCTTAACAGCTGATTCTGTTCGATGATGTCCATCTGATATATACAGCGCAGAAACCTTCTTAAATCTTTCTTTTATTTGCTCTATTACACTTTGATCTGTTAAGCACCAGAGTATATGTTTAATACCATCATCGGTTACTAAATCATATTCAGGCAAATGGTTTGTAGCCCATTGGTTTATCACATTTTTTATTACCGCATCAGACCGATAAGTTAAAAATATAGGCTCCGTATTTGCATCACAATAATCAAAATGATTAATGCGATCAATCTCTTTTTCTACCCTTGTGTACTCATGCTTCTTTATTTTTCCTTCTAAATAATCATCAATAGATGTACATGCTACAAGGCCCGTTTGTACTTTGCCATTCATTTCTTGCCTGTAAATATAAAAGTTTTGTTGAGGATCCCGTATTAGTATATCTTCTTTTTCAAACCTCTCTAAATTTTCCTTAGCCTTTTCATAAACCTCAGTACTGTATACATTGTCTATGCCTTCTAAATCTATTTCGGAACGAGTTACACGTAAAAAGCTGTATGGATTTCCCTCCGCCATTCTTTTCGCTTCTTCTTTATTCATAACATCATAAGGTAAGCTGACTACTTTCTCAACCAGCTCTTTTTTAGGTCTTAGTGCTTTAAAAGGTTTAACTGTAATCATTAGGCTCACTTCCTTTTGTTAAGAGAACTACCCCTCTATTGTTTTTGTTAATTTTGCTGCATTCTACTTTAAACCCCAGATTCTTATCTTATTAATTCAAACCCGAGATTCTTCACTGACGTTCAGAATGACAACTTTAAAACTTAAGATCCTTCACTATCGTTCATAAGCAGATGACCGAAGAGTAGTTTCGTGTCAGTCGCTTACACAGCGTGCAAGCAGATGACCGAAGAGGACTTTCGTATCAGTCGCTTGCACAGTAGGGAATGACAAACCTATTTCGCTGTCATCCTGAGCCTGCGAAGGATCTCGGTTTTGACTTTTAAAATTGTGTTGCATTCTAGTTAAAACCCGAGATTCTTCACTTCGTTCAGAATGACAACCATGAAACCGTCAGATGCGTTACTATCATTCAGCATGACAAACCCATTTCACGTCATCCTGAGCTTTGGGAAGGATCTCGGTCTTGACTTTTAAAATTGCTTCATTCTAGTTAAAACTCGAGATTCTTCACTTCGTTCAGAATGACAACCATGAAACCGTCAGATGCGTTACTACCATTCAGCATGACAAACCTATTTTGCCGTCATCCTGAGCCTGCGAAGGATCTCGGTTTTGAATTTTAAAATTGCTGCATTCTAGTTCAAACACGAGATTCTTCACTGACGTTCAGAATGACAACTTTAAAACTCAAGATTCTTAACTAGCGTTCATCGTATCAACCACTACGTCATCCTGATGTTTAGGATACTATTTAAGCTCTAACATCTCATCAATTATATTTAATAATTCCTTTATTTGTTCTACGGTTGTATCTGCCATATGGGCAATTCTAAAAGTCTTTTCCTTTAAATCACCATATCCATTAGAAATCATATAGCCTTTTTCGGCTAACTTTTTATTTAAATCAGCCACACTAATCCCTCTTGTATTTTTAATTGTCGTTAGTGTGTTTGAGCTATATGACGTATCACAAAATAAATCGAAGTTTTTCTTCGCCCATGCTCTTACAACCTCTGCCATTTGGATATGACGATTAAATCGCTCATCCAGTCCTTCTTCTAAAATTTTATCTAGCTGATAATCTAATGCAAACATATGGGATAAAGATGGTGTTGAAGGATACTGATAATCTTTTTTTTGTATATAGTTATACAACGCTAATAGGTCTAAATAAAATCCTCTATGCTTTACATTTTTTGCTGCCTCAATAGCTTTTTCTGAAATAGAACAAACTGCTAGTCCTGGAGGTAAGCCGAGTGCTTTTTGCGTTGAGGCAATACAAATATCTACACCTAAAGCATCCACATTAATTTTACTACCTGCTAAAGAACTAACTGCATCTAAACAAAAAACAACATCAGGATACTTCTTAATAACTTCGGCAATGGCTCCTACAGGGTTCATGATACCTGTAGAAGTTTCATTATGGGTAATTGTCACTAAATCATAATTTCCTGTTGCTAAAACTTCATCTACCATTTCTGGTGTAGTTGGCTCACCCATATCCGACTTAAACAAATCAGCGGATACATTGTTAGCAACTGCCATATCATACCATCTGTTTCCAAAAGCACCAACAGAAAATACTGCAGCTTTCTTTCTAGTGCAGGAGCGTATTGCCCCTTCCATCAATCCACTTCCAGATGAAGTTGAAAGTAAAATCTCATTTTTTGTGTACATTAACTGTCTTAATTTATCAGAAATACTTCTTTGTAATTTAGATGCATCCTTTGTTCTATGTCCAATCATAGGAGTTGCCATTTTTGATAGTACATCTTCTGCAACATCTACAGGTCCAGGTATAAATAATTTTTTATGCATTTTAATCCCCCTTTAATTATAAATTCAAACCCGAGCTTCTTACTTCGTTTATAATGATAATCTCAAAACCCGAGATTCTTCACTTCGTTCAGAATGACAACCATGAAACCCTCAGATGCGTCACTATCATTCAACATGACAGAGCAATTCCACTTCTGAACTTTGGGAAGGATCTCAGTTTTGCTGTCATCCTGAGCTTTGCGAAGGATCTCGGTTTTGCTGTCATCCTGAGTCCGGCGAAGGATCTCGGTTTTAACTTTTGAAATTGCTTCATTCTAGTTTAAACCCGAGATTCTTCACTTCGTTCAGAATGACAACCATGAAACCGTCAGATGCGTTACTTTCATTCAGCATGACAAACCCATTTCACGTCATCCTAAGCTTTGGGAAGGATATCGGTTTTAACTACAGAAATTGCTTCATTCTAGCCTAGACCCGAGATTCTTCACTTCGTTCAGAATGACAACTCCATAACCCGTGATTCATACCTGAGGTTTAGAATGAGATTTTATATTGATATTAGATACAAAAATCCAAAAATCTCAAGAGATTTCTGGATTTTGTTTTTAATCGTATCTATTTATTAAATCTAGCTTTTAATTTTTCACAAATCGCGTCTCCAACCTCTTGTGTAGATGCAGATCCTTTTAAATCACCTGTTAAAGTTTTTCCTTCTACTAAAACATCTGTAATTGCATTTACAATTTCCTCTGCTTGTGGGTCTTCTAACATATGATCTAGCATCATTTTCGCAGTCCATATCATAGCCATTGGATTAGCAAGGCCTTTTCCTACTATATCAGGTGCTGATCCATGAACCGGTTCGAACATGGATGGAAATTCTTTATCAATGTTTAGATTTCCACTAGCTGCAAATCCTAACCCACCTTGTAATGCCGCTCCTAAATCTGTAATAATATCTCCAAATAAGTTAGAAGCTACAACTACATCATAGTACTGAGGTTTTTGAATAAAGAACATTGAAATTGCATCAACATGAATTGTTTCTGTATCAATATCTTTATAATTATCAGCAATTTCATTAAATAACTTATCCCAAAATACCATACTGTAATTCAAGGCATTGGATTTTGTTGCACTAGATACCTTATTCATTTTATTTCGTTTTTGAGCAAGATCAAAGGCATATTTCATTATCTTTTCAGTGTTTTTTCTTGTAAATACAGAAGTTTGAATTGCAATTTCCTCTGGTCTATCTGGAAATCTAATTCCACCTACGCCAGAGTACTCTCCTTCTACATTTTCTCTCACCACAATAAAATCAATATCCTCCGGTTTTTTATCCTTCAAAGGACATGGTGCACCAGGTAGCAATTTAATAGGTCGTAAGTTAACACATTGATTAAACCCTTGACGAATTTTTAAAAGTAACCCGTGCAATGATATATGATCGGGAACTGTAGGATAACCTACTGCTCCAAGTAATATAGAATCAAACTTTTCTAATTTATCTAAACCATCATCGTCCATCATTTTGCCTGTTTTAAGATAGTACTCACATCCCCAAGGAAAATGCTCATAAGTAAATTTTATATCTCCTTTTAATTCTGCAAAGGTATTTAGTACTTTAATTCCCTCATCCATAACCTCTGTGCCAATACCATCTCCTGGTATGACAGCAATTTTATACTCCTTCATCCTATGTCCTCCCTTTTTATATTAAATCTTAACAAAAGCGACTTTTTCTACCCCGTCTATATTGTTAATAACTTGCTGTGCTTCTTTAGTGACATCAGTATCAACACTTAGTAACATTAGTGCCCTTCCACCTTTAGAGTTTCTACTAACCTGCATTGTTGCAATATTCGTTTTATGAACACCCAGTAATGTACCTACTTGACCAATAACTCCTGGTCTATCATTATTTTTAACAACAATCATATATTGTGTTGGAGTAAAGTCTAACTCGTAATCATTTATTTCAACAATTCTCTCTTGTCCTTTACCAGACACAGTTCCAGAAATGGTAAATACTTTTTCTTTTGAATGTACAACGACTTTAATTAAATTCAATAGGTTCCCTGCGTCTTGCCCTTTAGATTCAACGACTTCAATTCCTCTATTTTGAGCTGTAACACTAGCATTTACATAATTAACTTGCTCTCTTAAAATTGGTTCAAATAATCCCTTAAGAACAGATAATGTAATAACGGAAGTTTCATAATTTGTTACATTTCCACTGTAGTGTATTTCAACTTTATTAATAGAGTCTTTGCGTACTTGGTGGTAGAACTTACCTAAGGTTTCTCCTAGGAACAAATATGGTTTAATATTTTCTAAATCGTGATGTTTTAATGCAGGTAGGTTAACAGCATTCGGTACCATTTCACCTTTAAGTGCGTTCATAACTTCCTTTGCTACTGTTACCCCAACATTATCTTGTGCCTCATAAGTATCTGCCCCTAAATGTGGTGTTAAGATCACATTTTCAAAATCAACTAATGGAGAATCTGGATTTGGTTCTCCAACAAGAACATCAATTCCCGCACTTGCAACTATGCCTTTTTCTAAAGCCTTTGCTAAAGCATCTTCATCAATGATTCCACCTCTAGCACAATTAACTACTCTAACACCTTTTTTCGCCA
This sequence comes from Serpentinicella sp. ANB-PHB4, assembly GCF_031432315.1. Lineage (NCBI taxonomy): Bacteria > Bacillati > Bacillota > Clostridia > Peptostreptococcales > Natronincolaceae > Serpentinicella > Serpentinicella sp. ANB-PHB4. Next base: position 66,271 of record NZ_JAVKGO010000007.1, on the reverse strand, counting down.
TTTCAAATTCTTTTTCACCAATCATTCCAAAAGTCTCATCTGTCTTAGGTGTGTGCACTGTTATAAAGTCTGATTCTTTCACTAATTCCTCTAATGTATCTCTTTTTTCTACCCCAAACCTTTTAAAACGCTCATCCGTAATATACGGGTCGTATGCAATTACTTTCATTCCAAAGGATTGTAGTCTAGTTGCTACTAATGAACCAATTCTTCCTAAACCTACAACTCCCACAGTCTTACCTAACAACTCAACCCCAGTAAATTTACTTCTATCCCACTCTCTATTTTTAAGCAAAGCATTCGCTTGTGGAATATTTCTTCCAGAAGCAAGTAATAAACCAATTGAATGTTCTGCTGCAGATACCGTATTTGCATCAGGCGTATTTACAACAATAACACCTCTTTTTGTTGCCCCATCCATTTGTATATTATCTACACCATTTCCTGCTCTACCAACTACCTTTAGATTTGTAGCATGCTCATAAAACTCTTCGTCTATTTTAGTCACACTACGCACTACAATAGCATCATAATTCTTTATAATATCTAGTAATTCTTCTCTTGGTAAGCTTAGTTTAACATCTACGTTCATACCAGCTTCCACCAATGTATCGATCCCTTTTTGTGCTATTTTTTCAGCTACTAATATTTTCATTTTTTAGTCCTCCCTTTTTTTGCATCATAAATGCTTCGAATAAATAAAAAACTCCCGTCCTAGCTAATAAGCCAAGGACGAGAGATATGCTCACGCGGTGCCACCCTGATTTGCTATTGTTACCAATAGCCTCATTGAAAATAACGGTTTCCTACCGGATAGGCTTTTATTCCCATCTGCTTCAGAGCGGATTCAACAGTGTTCAGTACCAATTTCCACCAACCATTGGCTCTCTATAACTGTAAGCTGTTTACTTTTCTCTTTCATAGCATTTAGATTTTTAATTTTCTAAAAAATATAAATGTTTTTAATATTAATGTATATCCTACTACGAGATTATTTTTTTGTCAATCATAAATTAAATAATTCTGAAAACTTTTTTAAATTTTGCTGAAATTTCTTTAATCTTGTAGAAATTTCAGCGTTGCTTAAAGTATTTCTAGATTAAAATATTATACCGAATACACCAGAATTAGCAATTAGTTATAATAATATGTTTAGAAATAGCATTTATGCTACTTACTTTTTCTTTCTACATATCCTATCTAACTTTAGCAATATAACTATTGTTAAGACTTTTCTAAGTCGGTCTCATACTGTACATACAATCTTCTACTAAATCTTTTTAAAATTACGATCAAATCCTTTCCCATCACCCACATAAATATCCCGTTACATAGTGCATGGATCACATCAAAGGAAAGACTACTTAAATTAATTGCAATAAATGTATCTAAGTTTAATGGATAAACAAAAGCCAACCAATTCCAAAGATTCATAATCCAACCATAAAAAAAACCCCAACCAATAGCTACTATTACTAATATCATGTAAACTTGTTTCGTTTTAATTAATCTAATCAATCCTCCTGTTAATCCTACACATCCCCATGCAATCATTTGCCATGGTGTCCAAGGTCCATGACCTAAAAATATATTTGAGGAAAAGGCAGCTAAAGATCCTACCATAAAGCCTGCTTGACTACCAAAAACATAGCCTGTAATTAGTACAATAAATGATGTGGGTTGTGCTGCTGGGATAACTGCAAAAGGAATACGACTAATTGCAGCAAACCCTGCCATTGTAGCAATTAATGCCAATTCTTTTGATGATCCTCTCTTTTTTTCATAATATATATAAAAAGAGAGGATTACAAAAATAACCATCACTAAACTAATAGTTGACCAATAGTTGTTGATCATAAAATTCCTCTTTCCTAGCACCTAAAACTCTACTCACTTATTGATTTGTATTATTTAATTTTAATACCAAATCAAGTTGCCTAATTTAAAGTAGAGAAGGTATATATTTTGTATTAATTCCTTTAATTTAATTATGCAATTTCCTCATCTTAATAAGCTGTGTAAAAATTTCTTCCCTTCTTCTAACCTAAGTGCCTGCTGGCTATAATCCCTAAACAACCGATTTACCTGAGAAGTATAATACAGAGATTTAGTTAAAATATTGTCTGGGGTATCATCTGCTATTATTTCACCGTTTGACATCATAATCACACGATCAGCTATTTCCGTTGCAAACTCAATGTCATGGGTAATTAAAAATACACTTTTACCTTGCTGTTTGTATGCTACTAAAGATTCTCCTAACTGCTTTTTTAATAACGGATCTAATCCTCTTGTAGGTTCATCCAATAATATTATTTCAGGGTTTGTCACAAGGACAGATGCAAGGGCTACCCGCTGTCTTTCACCACCGGATAGATCTCTTGGAAAACAGTCTTTCGATTTTAGAAGATCTAGTGTCTTTAATACACCTTCTATTTTTACTCTTCGATTGGGTAGTTTTTTGTCTAAAGTAAATCCCACTTCATCGTATACTGTTTCATTAAATAAATAATCATTAGGATTCTGAGAAAGAAAACCAATAAGCTTACTCCTATTTTGAATGTTTTGTTCTAATAAATTGACATTCTGGGACATAATTTTCCCTTTTTGTGGCATCAGTACGCCAATTATGTTTTTGAAAAGTGTGGACTTGCCTGCACCGTTTTCTCCAACTAACACGGTAATTTGTGTTTTAGACAAATTTAAATTAATGTTCTTCAAACTATCTTTTCTATTTGGATAATGAAAACTTAAATTATTTATTTCTAATATACGTTGTTTATAATTTTTTTCTCTGTGAAATATGTGGGCTTCTTTTTTAACTGTTTTTTTTGACAATATCTCTCTAGCTTTACTTACTGTTGAAGGTACTTCATCTAAGTCAACAGCTTTAAATATTTGAGTAATTGGAGGTAAAAAAGCAGTAGATTCACCTAAATCTTTATAAACGAGATGATCCATTTTTCCAAAGTATTTAACCTTACTTTTATCCATAAGTAGTACTTGATCTGCTAGATGAAAACATCGATCAATTCTCTGTTCAATCAAAACAACAGTAATTCCCCATTCCTTATTTAACCGATATATAAAACTCATAATTTCATCCGCCATTAGTGGATCTAACTGTGAGGTCGGTTCATCTAATAAGAGTACCTTTGGCTGCATAGCTAATAATGCGGCAATAACAAGTTTTTGTTTCTCTCCACCGGATAAATTAAAAACATTTTCATGTCTAAGCTTTGTTAAGTTCAATAGAGTAAGCACTTCAGTAATTCGCCGTTTCATCTCACTTTTTTCAATGCCTAAATTTTCTAACCCAAAGGCAATCTCTTGCTCCACTGTTGTCATAACAATTTGTTGTTCAGGATCTTGAAAGACATATGCAATTTTAGCTGCGATTTCTTTCTTATCCCAATCACTTAAATTTTTATGATCATATTTAATCTTTCCTTTAATCCTTCCACCATAATAATCAGGAAGAAGATTTGCCAAAGCTAATAAAAGTGTAGACTTTCCACTTCCAGAGCTCCCCATAACAAGGGTAAAGGATCCTTCTCCTATATTAAGGTTTACATGATCCAAAGCCGGATTATTTTCATCGGGGTACATGTATGTTAAATTTTCTACTGAGAATCCTCCGATTTTGAACACCTCCAGCCTAATAATTGAGGAAATAGTAAAAGCAAAACCAACCCAAATAAAATCTTTATCTCTGATGGACTATTAATTAATACTGTTGTTCTAGGATAAATTTGAAAAGATAGGGTTTGGGTAACCACAAGGTAGAGCATAAACAGAACAGTTGCAAAAGTTGTTGATAAAATAATCCAATCCTTAGAATACAGTTTCATATTATGATAACAACTACGTTTTCCGATTCCATATGCTCGTCCTTGAATACTTTGTCCAATATTAAAACTATCTTCTAATGCAGAATATAATAGTATTTTTATTAAAGCTATCCGTTGTACTATTTTTTTAAGAAGGCTTCCTTCATTATAATCAACCCCTCTTACTTGCTGTATCTCTTTTATTCTTTGTAGTCGTGCTTTAAGTGATGGTAACGTTTTTGTTGTCAATGAAATCAATAATGAAGAATTAGGCATAACCCTTGCCCATAAGCTTAGTGCTTTGTCTGGATTGACTGTTATATTATAAAGCATAAAAAGGCCGTAAATAATTAAAAGCCTTAATCCTACTATCAAACTAAATATAATATTTTCTAATGATACAATTACGATTCCCAATACAGGAATAGATGGACTAATATATAATCGTGTTCCACCTAAATCATTAAAAACAACATTAACAACAGTAGTTATAAAAAACATAATAAATATAAACTTAGCACTACTTAGCCAAATCTTTGTTGATTTAATATTATAAAAATTAATTGCTATAACTCCTAGTAAAATCAGTAATTGGAAAGGATGCTGAAATACTAAAGCGCCAATTAACATCGTTAAATAATAGATCGTTAATGTTAAAGGATGTAATCCTTGAAAAAAATTATTTTTTTCTTTGCAATAATACATTATTTTCTCTCTCCATTTATATAAGGTAGCCTTACAACCTCATCATCCTTTATTAAGACACTAGTACTCAAACTCAAAGGATCTTGTTCTTCAATCATTTTCACCGCGTTAGAAAGATTTATTGAATCAGAAGCAGTCACTAACCAAAGGGGGAAATCATCCCCGGTTCCAGTTCCAATTGCTGTAATTAAAGCAAAGTTCTCGTACATTATTTTTCCTTTGTTTCCTGAAGGACTTAAAGAGTAGAGTCCTTGATTATTTATTTCAACAAACCATCCAACTCTATGCCAATTTTTTTGTATTCCTTCCCAGAATTCATCTCCACTTAGTTGATCCCAAGTTGCAAGAACAATAGTTGGATTGGTCCTTTGCTCTATTTTCATTTTATTATAGATGTCTGTGATAACACTGATGTCTTTGTCCTTCAACATTGTAGACAAATCTAAAGCATCTTTTTCTTCATGATCCCCATATAAAATCAACGTTTCAACTTTATTGTTACGATAACTACTAACAAAAGGTTGAGGGTATTGACCAATCACTGAAGAAACTGCGGCTGCATCTTTCCAAGGGCGGTAATCCCACCATATATCATCCCCTGACTTAAGAAAATAACTACCAGCACCTATATTTGACATCCCACCATTTACATAAAAAAACCAGTCATATCCCCTTGGATTTTTTAAATCTTTTGCTGTATCATTGATATCAATAATAAAGGCTCCGCCATAACCTGTTTCTATATTAAGATGATCATCAATAACATCTAAAACCGTTTGGTTTCTTCCCATTAATGGAACCTTCTCAGAAAAAACCACTTCTTCACCGTAGTTTTTTGTAACATGCACTCTTATTTCTCCATTTTGAGGTTCAACATTTTTAGAACAACCGACAACTAAAACAAGTAGTAATAAAGCTCCTATTAAAAACTGGTTATTTTTCATTTTCATGCACTCACACACCTTATTCGATTACAAGCGGAATAGCTTTTGTTCTTACAATACTAGGGTAACGATCAGCATTATCTTTACTGACATTTATATAATATGTCCCAGCGACTGTAGTACCTGACAGCTTCACCATGCCTTCACCATCTGTATAATATTTTTCACCGTTAAATACAACTTGCGCATTTTCTATATTTATTTCTTTTTCGATCTCATTTTCCCAATCAAAATAAGTTGATTTAACATGTAATGCAATCTCTTGACCTTTAGCCAAGTCTGAGATTATCTCCACTTCTGGTATTAGGGTATCTGGAGGAAATTGGCCATAGTAAAAAACTAATACATCTTGATTATTAACAATATAGCTATCTACACCAACCGAGGCTAACTCCCCATTCACCTTATATACCCAAGCATCACTAACACCATTAATTTCTTGTATATATGTACCCCACTCAGATTCAGCTAACTCATACGGTATTTCAGCACGCTCAAGAACATCAACAACAACTGCCAACGCCGTAATGTCTTCTTCGTCCCAAAGATTTATGCTGCTTTTTTCAAAAACTGTTTCTTGAGGCCCCTCTATTCTTATTGTTACATAAGCTTGATCTGTATTTTCTACTCCACCATAAGGCTTAATTCTATCCCATAATGTTATTCCTGTTTTTACTTCCCCTAGGGCAAGTAGTGCTTGGTTCGTTGCCATTATATTTGGCTCTAATGGATCTTTCAAAAAGGATATTGCACCTTCTTCCGTTTGATAATTAATAAGGGCATCAACAATGCTCCCTTTTTCCTTAACCCATGCTTCACCATATACATCTTCATCCACTGCAATTAAAGCAGATAAAACAACAGCTGTACTATTGGCGTTTTCACTGCCCCAGGATGAAAAACCTCCGTCTTCTAGCTGATTGACTTTTAAGAAATCTATTGCCTTATTAATCCTTTCTTCGATCACACTGTCGTGGCTATAAGGTGCAAAGGCTATCAAAGCCATAGCAGTCATATCTATATCGCCACTATTTCCAGAAAAGGCAAATCCACCGTCATCTAATTGTTGAGAAATTAAATATTGTAGGGCTATTTCTTTATTATAATTTGCCTGAGCAGTATCTAGGGCAATCATTGACCACATGTGGCTATTGATATCTCCAAAACTACCCTCATCATCCTGTAAATCACTTAGTGAATCAACTAAATTAATGCCTCCTATGTTGTAAGGATTTTGACTTAAGGCTAATTTAGCAAGGATATAGCCGGCATGTTCCGCAGCATTCATTTGATTACTAATATCCCACTTTGGTAATGTCCATTGATCTTGTGTTATGTCCTCTTTAACACTTGCTAATGCGACAACATCCCACCAGGATTCTAATTCATTTCTGTTTTCTTTATAATAGCTTAAAATCTCATCAATTTTATCCTCTAATAATTCCTGCTCTGAAAGTGATGCTTTATTACCTGAAGTACCCCCAGTACATCCAGTGATAAGCACACTAACTAGTATAATAACACTTAGCGTTAGTACCCAATTCTTTCTTCTTATTAAGTCTGAAATTCTAATCATTTATTTACCTCCAAAATAATATTCAATAAAAAAAGACCTTCTCTGGAAGATCTCTAGCATTTAGACACAAATATATTACGTCCTATTATTTTGGCATTGCCAACTTTTTAGCTTGATCCCCTCCCACCGAGAGAAATTTTTATATAATAGGCAGGTCTCCTGGCTTTGAATCATTTTACTCGCCATCCCTTCCCGAAGTAGCCTTCAGTGGTATTTATGGCTTTCATCATCATTACAGTAACGGGGGTTGCAGAGGATTTACACCTCTTTCCCTTTTCATTCTTCTCAGAACACCTATTACAGTCTTTTTAAATTGTAACTATTATTTTATCACAACTTTAATGTTTTAATCCAGTGATATGTCACTTAATCAAATTGTATAATTACATTATTAAAGGTTTTCATAGAATAAATTTCAAAAATGTTACCTGAGGTGGCGCCTCATTTGTTGACTTGTATCATTGAATTTATAGCGAAAAGACAAGTCGACAAATTCGAAGCAGGGAAGGTATATTTTTCATATTTATTCTACTAAATTTCATTATGCAATTTCCTCAATTATTTAAGTTTATGAAAATAAAAAAATGCACGCTTCTTTGCGTGCATTTTTTCTATACTAAAATCCTCTAAGTTTAAAACGTTCTTTAAGACTTTTTTTATCTTGCATCTCATGCATAATATTTTGATATTCTTCTTTTAACATTACCACAGACGTTTTTAATTCACTTTGTTCTGATTTTAATTTTTCTGTTGAAGTCGTCAGTTCTTCTTTTTCTTCCCTTAGTTTTTCTATCGTTAAAATCAACTCTTCATGTTCTGCGTTTGTATCGCTTATGAAAGTTTGAAGGTCCAATTTTGTTTCCGTTAAAGCTAACTTCTCTTTTGTTAATTCATCAACCTGTTTCGTTAGATCAGAAATAAGCATTTCATTTTTCTCTGTTTCTGCTCGAGTCTCACTTAGCACTGTCTTTAAGCTATCAAGTTCAGCTTGTAAGTTTTCTTTTTGGTTTTTTAAGGATGTAACACTCTCGGTATGTTCAGTAACTTCTTTACTTAACGCATCTCTTTCTGTCGCTTTTGTCTCAACTTCAGTTAAAAGATTATCTCTTTGAAGTCTCTTATTCTCCATCTCCAAAGCAATTTTTTCCGTTTCAACTTCTGCTTTTTCTTTTTGTGTCATTAACTTATCCAGAGCAAGTTCTACTTTTTCTTTCTCTATCTTAATTTTTTCAAGTTCAAGCTCAAGTTTTGCTTTTAATTCTCGATTTCTTATTAGATCTCCATCTTGTTTATTTACCTTTTTAGCTCTTTCTGCAAGATTATTTAGAAAATCAGTGTTAAAATCCAAATTAAAATCATCCTTAGACACGTGAACATACCTCCTCAGTAAGAGATTCATAATCTTTGACACCTGTACTATTGGAATCGTATTCTAGTATCGTTTTGCAAAAAAATGGTGCTTCTATAAATTTTGCATTTTTTCTTATAGCTGTGTTAAATAAAAGATTTCCTAGTTTCTCCTTTAACTGCTTTCTCATTGATTTCATAACTTTTGCATTTGTTTCAAATTGTGTTAACAAAACACCTAATATTTTTAAACTTGGATTATGTTTTTCTTGTATGTCTGAGATTGTATCAAGTAGATAGGAAAATCCATCAAGGGCATATTTATCAATACGTATTGGTATAATTATATCGTTACTTGCAACTAGTGCATTCGTCGTTATTATATTAATTGCAGGGTCGTTATCTATTAAGCAATAATCATAGTTATCCTTAACTTTGTCTAGGGCTTGGGCTAACAGCGTTGGATTTTCTCCAATTTTTGTTTCTGCTGTAATATACCTTATATTACTAGGTACAATATGTACGTTTTTAACATTTGTTTCTAGTATAACATCTTCTATTTCAGCTTCTTTCAACATAACCTCTTGAATACAAGGGGACTCAGTGGCATATAGACCAAATCCACTAGTGGCATTTGCCTGTGGTGCATTATCTACTAATAACACCCGTTTTTCCTTAGAAGCTAGTATCGCTGCCAAACTGACAGTTGTTGTGGTTTTTGCAACTCCACCCTTTATATTATAGATACTTATTGTTCTCATTTAATCTACCCCCATGACAAATTAGTTAAGACAATACCCCGATTCTATAATTAATTTAACGTTTAATTGCATAGTCCTAATTGTATATATTTTAAAATTAATAGAAAATATTATATAGTGGAATTAACACTAGTTTACTATTGTTATTTCTATTCTTCTATTTCTAGATCTACCTTCCGGTGTCTTATTTGTATCTATTGGATTTTGCTCCCCATAACCACTAATAGATAGTCTATTTTCAGACACATCTTTATGCTCTATAAAGTATCTAGCAACATTTATGGCTCTTGCAGCAGAAAGTTCCCAATTCGACGGATATATAGGTGTATTCATTGGAATATTATCTGTGTACCCTTCAATAATCACGTTATTATCTATCTTATTAAGCTTATCCCCAATTTTATCTAATACCTTTAAGCCCTCATTAGAAATATATGCTTTTCCACTTGAAAAAAGTATATTATCTTCAAATCGAATTAAAAGGCCTCTTTCATTTTGTTCTATTTTCACACTATCTATTAAATCATTCTCTCTTAGAAAAAGAATAAACTCCTCGCTTGACTGATTCATATCTTCTTCAATATTTGTTAAACCGAATAACTTCTGCGATAGTTCTTCATTCTCCGAACTTAATTCATCAACTTTATCCGATAAGTCATCAACTTCATTTGCTAAAGTATTCTTCACTTGGGACAGCACACTATTTTCTTCTGCTGTTAAGACAAAGAATATAATAAAAAAACATAAAACTATAGTAATCATATCACTATAAGTAATAATCCAATTATTTGATAACTCTAGCTTATAATTTTTTTTATCTTTTTTCTGCTCCATATCATTAACCCCTTAAAAAGTCACCAAATGTTTCTGATTCTATTGTCTCAATCGTCCCTCTTTTTTTACCTGGATATAATAATCGCTCTTCTTCCTTTAACATAACATTCATTTTGTCAAAAACATTCCGTGCTGTATCATTTTTTGCAATTAATAATACACCTTCCGTTATAATTTCGTACTGTAACAAAATTTTATCTATATAATTTTGCATTCTTACCATTAGTGGCATAGCAACAAAACTTGCAATCATACTACCATACAGTGTACTTACTAAAGCTGATGCCATATTATCCATTATTAAATATGGTTGATCGATGCTGCCGAGCAGGCCAATTAACCCCACTAGTGTGCCTATTAGCCCTAGGGATGGTGCTACGTAGGCAATCATTTTTATCACATTGTATGATTTATACAAATTTGCTTTTCTAGCTTCCATATCTTTATCTAGTATATCTGAAATAACTTCAGGCTTTTTATAATCATTTAATAGAACCATTGCATCTCTTAGAAAAATATTCTTTTCGTTTTGAATATCCCCTTCAATCGAGAGTACACCTTCCCGCTTTACTTTGACCGCTAAGTTGTATACCCTAAAAACAACAGCGCTATAGTCCATTTTTTTTGTTAGACTTGCTTTTATCATTTTAAAAGTATCGATCAATACTTCTAATGGGAATCCTATAAGACATGCAATAAAAAGTCCCGTAAAAATAATTTGTAGCGCTGTTACATTCAATAGTGCTTTTAAGGATATGCCTCCGATTAATCCATGTATCAGTACAATAACACACAAAATAATAATAGATATTTTTATTTTTTCACGATTAAAATTAAGTTTCATTTTTGTTGCCTCCGTTAGAATTTACTTTGGCATAATTGTATCATATTCTAAAGGCTTATTGTTATCCTTCTTTAGTTTATTGTTTCCAAATACGTAACTCCCAATTAAACCACCTATTATTCCTCCTGCAACTGCAAAAACAATTGCCCCCAACACATTTAATGGCGGATTAAAACCAAAAGGCGCTAACATTCCTGGAATAGGTGATGCTGTTCCAGGTGCATTATTAATAATTCCAAAGTATGCTGCCGCAATGCCAGCTAACCCACCACCTAAGAAGTTGCTAGAATAAACCGGAACAGGATTGGCAGTAATAATGTCTGCTTGTGTTAAAGGTTCTAACATTACAGCGATTACATTACTAGAATCCCCAAGTTTTAATCTTTTGAAAAGAATCCCATTTGTAAAAGACCCACCAACACAAGCTATAGCAGCTATACCCATAGCAGGTCCTTGTAAAGCTAGCATAGCTGTTAAAGCCATTGAGCTAAGCGGCGAAGTACACATGACTTTAATTATTCCTCCAAGAAGAAATCCCATTAAATATGGTGACTGCTCTGCAGCTAATGAAATCATTCCACCGATATTAACTAGCGTCGCATTAACCAAAGGATCTATTGTAAAAGCCACTAATCTTGCAAATGGAGCAATTAAAAGCGCACCAACAATTATATCTAACCCCTTTGGCAGTTTTTTTTCTAAAATTGGACTGATTAATCCAACAAAGTACCCCGCAATAAATCCTGGTAATATTCCAAATCCACCTAATGCAGCCCCAGCAGTTACTGCAAATATCGGGTTAGTTCCCATGTTTAATGCTACTAGAATAGTTGCCGCTACGCCTCCCATACTACCTGCTACGTTTCCTACCTCACCTAAAAAAGTTAAGTTTAAAAAGTCACCATTTATATACTTATGGATGGCTTCTATTAAAAATGTCGCTACGGCTGCCCCAGCCAATCCCGACATTGCTTTACTACCCTTTGGTGCCTTAAGACTAAATCCAGAAAATAATATCAATATTAGTACAAGCAGACTCATTCCTTTTAAAATTTCCACTTTAAATTCCCCCTTTTATTATTCATTTTAAAAACCAAAAAGGACAAGGAGTAAAAAGCATCATTAACAAATGCTTTTTACTCCCTGTCCTTTTTATCTGAAAGTTTCCCATTATTGGTTGCTTCGTCGATGTCCTTACGGATCTCTCCAGGGTTGTGTTGGACCATTGTACTGGAACCTGAAAGCTTCAAAAACTAGTTGAGCGTACTAGTTTTTTTTCTTCTACGGTAATCCTTAAAAGGATTTCTCCAATGATCTTCATCCACCAATATTAAGTTATAAATTTAATTATATTAGCCAGTAAATCAATTTAATTAATCAGTTTATTTAATTATAAAATATAACTTCTTCATTTTCAATCACTACTATATATTACCTGTTAACAGAAGTCCTCTATAAAATTTGCTTTTATCTTCTTTAACCAGACCATATTTATTAATTAATCGCTCACTCACCTTAAGCAAATCTTCTATCTCACCAGACTTAAGTTCTAACTCTACTTCTGCAATGGGTTCTCTTTTATCCCCTGCTACTATTTCTCCGATATCTATTGCAAGCTCAATAAGTGTTTTTCCTATATTTAAATCTATTGTTTTTCTTGTAAATATCGTACGAAACAATTCAATTAAACTATGATCACCTAAAGCATTCTTCAGATCTATATCAATTCCATGATCCACAAAATAATCTAGTCGTGGTATCGGCTCGTTAATATTAACATTATACTCTCGTCTTTCATGCAAACCGTCCTTAGATACCCCTCTTGTTTTTACAGTAGCAACCCAACGTTGGTCTTCTTTTCTTATGCGGTAAGCATACCCTGATTTTTGAAGTTTTCCATGTACTGAATCTAAATATATTGCTTCAAAATCCTGTTCTTGTACTAAATTTGATTCCGCATAATATAATACAAAAGAATCTTTTAAAATTAATTCTACTAAACTCATTTTTGGCAATGTTAACTTTATTTCCACTTCATTTTCTTGTTTCATTTACATAACCTCTCTTCCTTATACTTTCTAAAATATAAAAAACAACTGATTGTTAAGCCTGTACTGCAATTAATATAAATTATTGCCATAAAAATTATTTTTTTGTAAATATAACATTTTTCTAATGAAATTAAAATCGTTTTATAGTATGATTAAATAAAATATTTTTATTGGTGGATGATAGAATATGAACACAACGAATACAACGAAGAATAATACATACAATAGTGACGTTCATGAGGTTTTTTCGGAAATTTTGTCAAACCTTCTTGATTTCACTCTTTATGGTGATGTAAACTTTTTGAACGAAATAAAACAACAATTAAATACAATATATAAAACAGCATCTGGACTAGGAATCGCAAGGTTAACTAACCTTTGTGATGAACTTATTAGTTTAGTAGATACCCTCGATACAAACTTTAATAGAAATAGTCCTATGGCCTACGACCTATTATTAACACTTTCAAAAATCAATAAAGAGATTAATGAGACCATGCATTACTCATCACGAAAATTCCATGATTTTCCTCAGCCTACAAATGGTGATTGGGAAAAATCCAGTTGGGTTCAAGAGTATACAAATATGACATATTCAGGAACGATTTTATTAGTAGATGATGATTTATTATTATTAGCTATCCTAGAAAAAATCTTTAGAAAAGAAGGCTACCATGTCCTTGTTTCTTCAAAATCTACTGAGGTTCTTGAAATTATTAAAGAAAATGCAATAGATATCGTGCTTTTAGATTTGATTATGCCCGAGAAAAATGGTTTTGAAGTTTATAGTGAAATTAAAAGTGAAAAACCAGATATTGCAGTTATCTTCTTAACTGCTAATACTAAAATGGAGGACAAAATTAAAGCTTTAAAAGCAGGCGTAGATGGTTATATCACGAAACCATTCCAAGAACAAGAAGTTATCGCCAATGTTGAAAGTATTCTTAAAAAAGGGAATTTGCAAAAGTCAGTTATAGAAGATTCTTTGACCGGCGCATACACTCGTAAGTTTTTTAAACGTCGATTCGAGGAAGAACGTAAACGATTCGTGGAAAAGGGTTCTCATTTCTCTATTGCATTTTTAGACATTGACCATTTTAAAAAAGTAAATGATACTTTTGGCCATATTATAGGAGACTATGTTCTAAAAGGCTTTGCACAAGAGATTAAAGACCGAATTAGAGATTCGGATGAACTTTATCGTTTTGGTGGCGATGAGTTTTTAATCCTTTTTAAAGATACCCTTCAAGAGGACGCATATATGGTACTTGAAAGAATTCGAGAGCATATTGAAAATAAAACCTTCACCTTTGATAACAAAGATCTTTCTATAAATATCTCCTTTAGCGCTGGCATTAGTATGATTCAGGAGAACAATGATGATATGGAAACCATTCTTGACAAAGCGGACAAAGCACTTTATAAATCAAAGGAGTCCGGCAGAGGCCAAACAACCCTAAATCAATCTGACACCAAACCTATTGGAAATAATAAAAAAGTACTAATTGCTGAAGAAACTAGCATAGTGGGCAATTTAGTGAAGTCCCGATTATCTACATTAGGTTACCATGTACAATTTGCTCCGGATAAAGAAAAACTATTTGGGAAACTTGAACAATATAATCCTGACCTATTACTTTTCGATGTTTCCCACTCAGATTTTGAAAATAAAGATCTTTTAGGAGATATACTTCGTGAAAATGATGATATGAAAGTAATCATTTCTTCATCTAAAATAGATGATCAAGAAATAAATCAATATCTTAATTTAGGTATTAATGACTTTGTTAAAAAACCATTTTCGTTACAGGATCTTGAACAGCGAGTAAGACGACTATTACAATAGTTTTATATTTTAAATCTAAAGGGAATGCTACGCATTCCCTTTAACATTATCTTCTATTCTTTTTCATCTTCTGTACTTTCAAAAACATCTTCATTTTTTAGTATAGTGTATAAATAGTCAAAAATTACAATAGCAGAAAGAATGGTAATACCAACATTTAATAATTTAAAGTCATAATAAATATTAAAGAACCCCAAACCGCATATGAAAGGAATAGCAAAAGAAATTTTTGTTTCTCTTTGGGTTAAATATTTAATTAAAATAAGTAAAAAAGTAATAGCAAAAAATAATGCACCTAGTATCCCTGCCACCTGTTTAGTATTTGTAAATTCAGGGTTAATTACTTTGAAGTCCATAAGTCCAAATAAAACAAGTAATAAAGCAGTCACTCCTAAAATTGCAATAGAAACATATTTAATGTATTTATTAACCATATTCATTCTCCTTTCTTCAATATATTTAATATATTCCCTCTTGTCTAACTAGCAAAACAAAATTCTACATAGATTTATATATTATTTCTAAACGAATACAAAAATACCCTTTTAAAATTTGAAGGGTATTTAGTATTTCATCTAGTTTTCCTTATAATAACACCTTTTTGGAGAAAATACTTTCTCCTCTTTTTTTAGTTTCTTTATTGCTTTATCAACCTCAGCTTTTTCTATCCCTGCTTTTTCTGCAATCTCAGCAGATTTCATCGGATCAGCTGACTCACTTAATGTCTTTAAAACCAATTCCTCATTATTCAAAAATGACCATCCTCTCTGATACGTACTTTAAGTTCTAGCAGCTAATAAAAGCCACAATAATTTTATATCCACAAAATTAAATTTTAGACAGTCATTTATTCACATTTTTTGTGTTTTATTCCACATCTGCATTTATTTTGTCTTTAGCTTTATTTTTATTGATTAACAAACCTGTAAGCACAGCTGTAATCGGTACGCATAGTACCAAACCAATACTTCCGGCTAAAGCTCGTATAATCTCTGTAGCAATTAAATCCATATTTATAATACTCATTAAAGATTCTTGATAGGCTGTGAATAATAATAATAGTGGGATTGTACTACCAGCATAAGCTAAAATTAGTGTATTTGCCATTGTCCCCATAATATCTTTTCCTACATTCATCCCTGATAAAACCAATTCTTTTGTAGTCAATGTAGGATTTGCAGATCTTACCTCTTCAATTGCAGAAGCAATTGACATACCAACATCCATGATTGCTCCTAAAGCACCCATAATAATACCAGCAAATAGTAGTCCATTAAAGTTAAACTCAACTTCTTGTGGGATATACATTAGCATCATCGCTTCTTGAGAAGATAATCCTGTTAATCTTGCATTTGTTCCCACTACATACGCAATTATTCCAGAAACTAAAACACTACAAAAAACACCTATAATAGCAGCTAAACTTTTGCGGTTCAACCCACCTACTACAGTAATTGTAATAACCGTTATTACGATAGATATACCAACAGTTAATAAAATTGGACTGTAACCAGCAAGTAACCCTGGTAGTAACACCTTCAAAATAAGACCGACGGTTAGTGCAAGTGTCAGTAGGGTCTTTAACCCTTTCAAACCACCAATTATCAATAATAGGGCTACAAAAATTGCTAATACAATTTTTATATAGCCTTCTCTAGCATATTCTGCTATATGAGCATCTATTTCATTACCGCCACGCTCGTCAATTGCTACTAGAACATTGTTTCCTGCTTCAACAGGTACATCGTAGCCGATATCACCGGTAAGGGCATGTACCGTTTCTACCTGTCTTCCTTTATATTCACCGGATAAAATTTCAACTGTAACAATCATTGTTTCTTGAAAAAAGTCACTACCTAAAATATCTAAATCTGTATCTCCTGAGGTTGGCTGCACACTCAAGACTTTCGCCTTTTCTATAACCTGTTCATAATCTACATCCTGCCCCATAGCAGTATAAGACATAGCCAAGCTCATTAATATTGTTAGTATAAGAAATAATCCAATTCTTTTCCTCATTAGTTGACTCCTTTCTAGTGACCATAAATATATTACAGTAATATTTGCACATATAAATATATTATACACTACTCTGTTCCCTATTTACAGTCATTAAGATAGGTTTTTGTCCAATAATGTCGATGAAAAGTTTTACAATATCCAATAATAATAACAAGTCAAAAGTCAAAACCGAGATCCTTCGCGAACTCAGGATGACATTGCTTGTCATTCCCCTCTGTGTAAGCGACTGACACGAAACTTCTCTTCGGTCATCTGCTTGCACTCTGCGTAAGCGACTGACACGAAACTTCTCTTCGGTCATCTGCTTATGAACGGCAGTGAAGAATCTCGATTTTAAACGTTTCTTCCACAGGCTCAGGATGACAATTCATCGTGTCTCACTACATAAAAAGACCATGGTTATAAACCATGGTCTAAGTAAAATCTATTTTTTTATTTTTGTAAATAATATGGCTCCTAAAATAACAATCGCTCCTATAACAATGTATAATGTATATCCCCCAGCCTCAGAGTCCTCTTCTTCCTCTTCTTCAGGCATTGAGATGATACTAGCTTCGTCTTCACCAGTCTCAATATCATCACCCACGACATTTTCTTCAGTATCAACTGAAACAATTTTTGCTTCACCCTCACCAATTTCTATATCCTCTCCAACCACTTCATCGGTGGATATAATATTGTATTCTCCATCATCTACAATAGCGTCTTCTTGTGGATTTTCACGCTCAATGATATCTTTTTCTCTTCCTTCTACCACATTCTCATCATCTTCAGGTAAAATTAGTAGTTCTCCTTCTTTTACTTCATCACTAGATACAGGAGTGTCTCGTTCATCTGCATAAGCAACGGTTTGAAACATCATTAACACTAGCGCAAATACAATAAATATAACACTGAATTTCGATTTTTTTAATATCATATAATCATCCCTTTCTTATAAATTTGTTTCTTTATTATTTTAGACGGGAATAATTTAATAAAGTTCCATAAAAACTTTGTTTTTATGGAACTTTATACTATGACTTATACTGAGGCTCTATATTCACTTTCTTTAATCTTAAGGAATTATAAACAACGTTTAATGAACTAATTGACATGGCTGCAGCACCAATCATTGGATGTAGCA
Organism: Serpentinicella sp. ANB-PHB4; assembly: GCF_031432315.1. Classification (NCBI taxonomy): domain Bacteria; kingdom Bacillati; phylum Bacillota; class Clostridia; order Peptostreptococcales; family Natronincolaceae; genus Serpentinicella; species Serpentinicella sp. ANB-PHB4. The sequence goes on along the minus strand of NZ_JAVKGO010000007.1, from coordinate 48,385 downwards.
ACCCTAGCATTGCCACTGGTATTGCAATGGCATTGTAAAACCATGCCCAGAAATAATTTTCTTTAATTTTTCTAAAGGTTGCTTTAGAAAGCTTAATCGCTGAAATAATACCTCCTAAATCTCCTCTAACTAAGGTTACGTCAGCGGCTTCAATTGCAATATCCGTTCCTGTACCAATAGCAATCCCTACATTTGACTGTTTAAGCGCTGGTGCATCGTTTATACCATCTCCAACCATTGCAACGGTATCATATTGGTTTTGGAGTCTTACAACCTCATCTACCTTACCATCTGGAAGGACCTCTGATATAACGTGACTAATTCCAACTTTTTTACCAATTGCTAGGGCAGTTCGTTTATTGTCCCCTGTGATCATTGCAGTTTTAATTCCCATTTTTTCAAGCTCAAGAATTGCTTCTATCGACTCTTCTTTAATTGGATCTGCTACTGCAATAATCCCTATTAACACATCATCCTTAGCAACCATCATAGCGGTTTTTGCTTCTTCTTCAAGATTAACTAAAGATTTCTCAAAGGATGCATAATCCACTTGATTTTCTTCCATTAATTTTCGATTACCAACAAGCACTTTATGGCCATCAATGTTACCAATAACACCTTTCCCTACAATTGCATTAAATTCTTTTACCTCACCAAATTTAATCCCTACACTTTTTGCTTTTTCAATAATGGAGTGGGCCAATGGATGCTCCGATGCTTCCTCAATTGTCCCAGCAAAGTATAATAAAGTTTTTTCATCTACTTCATCCCCAAGGGAAATGTCAGTGACTTCAGGTTTTCCTTTAGTAATTGTACCTGTTTTATCAAAGGCAATTGCTTTGATATCTTTAAAGGTTTGAACCGCTTCACCATTTCTAATCAAAATTCCTTTTTCTGCACCAATACCACTACCAACCATAAGTGCTGTAGGTGTTCCTAACCCAAGTGCACATGGACAAGCAATAACTAGTACTGCTGTTGCTGTAACAAAAGCTGTTGTTAGGGGTGTCATGTCTGGATTAACCCAAGGAAGATAATTGGCTCCCCAAGCCATAATACTATGATGAAAATCTGGAAAGACATTAAAAGATATAAATGTACCTAAGGTAAGGACCATAATAATTGGTACAAAGTATCCAGTTATACGATCTGCAAACTCCTGTATTGGAACCTTTGACCCTTGACATTCTTCTACCATCTTTATAACCTGAGATAAGAAGGTATCTTTACCTACCTTCGATACTTTAATTTTTAATAATCCTTGCTTGTTTAATGTGGCACCTATTACCTCATGGTCTTTTTCTCGTTTAACCGGCATAGACTCCCCAGTAGCCATTGATTCATCAACCAAACTTGATCCATCAACAACCACACCATCTGTAGGAATCTTTTCCCCAGGCCTTACAACCATAATATCTCCCACCTGTAGATCTTTTACAGGTACTTCAACTTCTTCTCCGTCAATTATAATTTTAGCCGTTTTTGCTCCCATTTGAATCAACTTTTTAATTGCTTGAGATGCTCTTCCTTTTGCTTTTACCTCTAAATACTTACCAACTAAATGGAATGACATAATAGTCGTTGCCATCTCTATAAAAGTTTGGATTGGTAAAAACAATCCTAATAAACCAATTAAGTATGGCGGTAATGAGCCTAAAGAAACCAACACATCCATATTCGGACTCTTGTTTTTTAGCGCTTTAAAACTCGCTTTATGCACTGGCAACCCAGTACCAAATATAATCGGAATACCTAGCACCGCAACAATTGGTAAATAAAATGGAACTGGTGTTATGAACATATGCACAATCATTAATCCCATAATTGCAGTAGTGAATGCTACGGATGTTAGCATCGTTTTCTTTGCCTTTTGTACCTTTACTTCATCTTCGTCAACCTCTTGTTGATCCGATTCCTCATCTATCATTAAGTCAAATCCGATTCCTGAAACTTTTCTTTTCATATCAATTAACCTAATTTTTGCAGGATCATATTCTACGCTCACTTTTTCTACGGCTAAATTAACGTTGGCTTGTACAATACCCTCCATTTTGTTTAAGGTTTTCTCAACATTGTTTGCACAGGAACTACAAGTCATCCCCTTTAACTTTAATGTAACCTTTTCTATTTTATTTGCTTCACTTTCTACCTTTGCACCATATCCTAAATCCTGTAAGATATCTGTTAACTGATCAAGGTTTACTTTATCTTTATCATATTCAACTTGTGCTTTCTCTGCAGCGAAATTGATATTTGCTTGTTTCACACCTTCGGTTTTGTTTAGCTTCTTTTCAATATTTAAAGCACAACTGCTACAGGACATACCCTCTATATTAAAAGTCGTTTTATTTGTTTTGTTTTCGTTACCCACTAGTCTCCCTCCGTTCGTTAGTTATCTTTTTTATTTTGATCCTCTATTGAACAACAACTTGAATTGTTAGCGTCACTGGATGATTTACCACAACAACCGCCTCTTCGCATTAAAAACATAATCCAAGCTGCTACAAATACAACAAACAGAATATCAGTCATCATTTTTCCTCCTCACTTATATTTACCCTTTTAAGAGGAATTATAATCTTTTATATACCCCTATGTAGTATATGATACCCCCTATAGGTATAATTGTCAAGGAACGAAATAAAGCAGCTATTGTACTATTCACCCAATAGCTGCTTTATGCTTAAGATTTATTTTTAGGTAAAATCACCTTAAATGTGGTTCCTTTTCTATGGGTACTAGTCACTGATATACTACCTCCATGGGCCTCTACAAGACGCTTGGAAATTGATAACCCTATACCAGTCCCCCCTGTTTTCCTATTTCTTGATAGATCCCCTCTGTACATCCGTTCAAAAATATAAGGGATATCCTTTTGTTCTATTCCAATACCTGTATCTTTAATTGTTATAATTATATTTTCTTTTGCTTCTTGTAATTCAATATCTATCTTGCCCTTTTCCGGTGTATATTTTAATGCATTAGAAAGGAGATTAATAACAATTTGCCTAACTTTATTTCGATCTGCTTGAATTGTAATATCACTTCTAATATCTACTTTCAATTCTAGGGATTTTTCCTTTATTTGACTTTGAAATCCTTGCATAACCTCGTTTAAATCCTTTGATAAATTATAATGTTCTAAATCTAGTTTTAGTTCATGACTTTCAATATGATTTAAGTGCTTTAACTCATCAACTAACTTAATTAAACGAACCACCTCATTTTTACAAACATCTAACTTTTCTTTTGATGGCTCCCATACCCCATCCCGCATTGCTTCAACATGGCTTTGTAAAATAGTTAAGGGTGTTCTCAGTTCATGGGATATATCAGAAGTCAACCGTTTTCTAAGTTGCTCTTGCTCTCTTAAAGAACTTGACAGATGATTAATGGATTGGGATAACTGTTGAAGCTCTAAAGTATTGTTGGATGTTGCAACTTTCTTATCCCATTTACCTTTTTTCATGTCATTAGCAACTTCAGTCATTTCTATAATAGGCCTTGAAAAACGATTTGTTATTCCAAATCCTATTAGAATGGCTACAAATATGGATATAACAGCTGCATAAAAAATTGTATAGTTAATCCCGCTGGTAAATGCAAGCTCTCTTTCAGTTATTGCAAAGGGTCCTATATGCCCTAACTCAAGTCTGCCAATAATCTGATCATCAGCTATAAGTGCATATTGATCAATAACATAATTTTCTTCCCGCAATTGTTCTGGTCTTAAATGATGGTGAGGATGCCTTCTTCTATGCCAATTTCCAAAGAACCTATGTCTTCCTATTCGCCCCATCATCCATTGATGCTCTCTAAGGGTATCAGTGGGCATATTTTTCTCCATTAAAACATTTTCATTCCGGTCTCTTATTGTAATATCAAATTCATCAATATAGGCTGATAACTCAATATTTTTAAGTGCACCAGCTTCCCATCCGTCATTAACTTTATAAACCTGTTCTATCATCTCAATTAAATGCTGTACTTTATTGTCATGTTCTTGAATCATATACTGATCAAATTCTGTAAATAACCTCATATTAATCAAAACACTAATTAATACGATTGTTATAATCGCACCACCAACAATAAATAAAACCAATCGAGTTCTTAATTTTAATAACAATTTATTCACCTACAAACTTATATCCTGCACCATATACAGTTACAATATATTTTCTTTCTTTACTCTCCGTTTTTTGTCTAATGTTTTTAATATGGGTATCAATCGTACGCTCATACCCTTCATAATCATAACCTAGTATTTTTGTTACTAGTTCTTCACGACTAAAAACCTTCCCAGGATTTTGTGCTAACAAAGCAAGTATCTTAAATTCTGTATTAGTCAATTCTACTAATTTTTCTTGTTTAAACACTTCCCTACGATCTATATGAATTTTTAAATCTTTATTGTTAAAAGAAATAATATTGGCAATAATTCCTTCATTTCTATGCCGACGTAAAATTGCTTTTACCCTTGCAATAAGTTCTTTAGGACTAAAAGGTTTAACTAGATAATCATCCGCACCTATGTTCAAACCATAAACTCGATCTTCTTCCGCAACTTTTGCCGTAAGCATTAAAATAGGTACCTGTGATTGTAACCGGATTTTTTGACACACTTCTTCTCCAGACAAATCAGGAAGCATTAAATCTAAGATAACAAAATTCACTGTAGACTGCTCAATTTCTTTCAAAGCCTCTTTTCCATTAGTAGCTAAAGTAACTTGATAACCCTCTTTTTCTAAATAAGCTTTTATTACATCAGAAATATGATTTTCATCCTCTACAACTAACACTTTAAGTTCTTGGTCCATCAACCCACCCCTTCTTATTAGAGAAAAAACATTTAATATTTATCATTCAAATTAACCCTTTGTAACTTTTAAATTAAATAAAAATGTCCAGTATATTTATTTATACTGAACATTATACCCTAGTTCATTGACTAGAAACCCATCATTCTTCCTCTAGTATTAAAATTACCTCTTCTGCCACCCATCATTCTACCTGGCATAAAACCTCGTCTTCCATAACCTTCTTCTCTCATAAATTCTTGCATACTTTCAAATTCTTCATCGGTCATATTGATCATATAATCTCGCATTCCTTCAATATCACCATTCTCCATAATCTCTGCCATTTCATCATAGCCATTTTCTCTTAAGCGATCTTGCATATAATCATCTTCAAAACAATGATTATAAAAACCTCTGTTTCCTCTCCCTAAAAAGTTAGTGTCACTATCTTGGGCATAAGCTACAGTCCCAACCCCTAATGCTGCGATCACTACTCCCAACGTTAGTATATATCTTTTTTTCATCTTTTTGTCCTCCTTTTATTTAATAATGATTGTAAATTCATTATAGTAAAAGACTTTGTAGAAATTATGAAGATTTTTAAATAAGTCAGGAAATTGCAAAGTTACATCATTAAAGGTTTATATAGAATAAATATACAAAATAGCGACTAAGGTCGCTTTCGCTAGGAAACCCTAGGTTTCCTTCGACAACAGCAAAGCTGTCTGAGCACCTTCCTGAGTACGGGTAGGGGATTTCATCCCCTACAACCCCTATTCATATAGCAAGAAAATACTATTTTCTTACTATATGAATGTTACCTGAGGTCGCGCCTCATTTGTTGACTTGTATCATTATATTCTCCATACCAAACAAGTCAACAAATTCGAAGCAGGGAAGGTATATTTTTATATTTATTCGACTAAATTTAGTTATGCAATTTCCTCAAGTTTTTCTACACTTATAAATAAAAGCTGGTGGAATATTAAATAGCTGAAAGTCTAACTTAACCGAAGGGTACAGCTCTCTAAGGACTTTCAAGTGATTTAAAGAGTATTGAAAAGTTCTAAATTCTCCTTCTTTACTAAGCAGGTCAAAAGTATGGTACATAATTCTATGTCCCATATCTTTGGGTAATACAGTAAAAGGTAGACCAGATATAACAAAATCTATTTGTTCTTTCCCTTTTTCTCTTAAATAATGTTTAACAAACTCAGCACTATCGTTAATCACCCACGTATTGTTCTCCTTTGATTCAAACTTTTTTAAACTTTTGTATAGTTCTTCATTCAACTCAAAGGTCATAAATAATGCGCTTTTCTTTTTTCTTTTTATAATCTCTTTTGTAAATACACCTGTTCCTGCACCATATTCTACAATACAATCAGCGCTTTTAAAATCCATTTCTTTTAACATACTTTTACATAAAAGTCTTGAACTAGGCGTTACTGATCCCACAGACTTTGGCTCATGTATAAAATTTTTAAGAAACATTTTATATTCATTTCCCATTTCATCTCAACTCCTAATATTTTCACACTTATATCAGAAGTTTTAACCCTTTAAACTTTTTTATACTTAGGGTACTGTTGTTTAAGTATTTACAGGGCGTATTTTTTTCCTCATAAATTGTTAAAGCTTTCTTTAAAAGTTCTTTACATTTCTTCATTCAGTTTTAAAACTACTATCCTATACTATAATCAAACAAATAAAAAATTTTGAAGGGAGAAATTAAAATGTTAAAAAAATTAGGTTTATGTTTATTAATTTTTACAATGATGATATCCATAATCGCCTGTGAAGTAGGTAATCCTAAACCTTATCCAGAGGAACCAAATCATGATCACACGCCAGAAGAAAATCAATTAAGTAGCGTTTCTCTACACTATGTAAAAAAATCATATCTTCAGAGTGGGGATTTAAGTCAAGGTATAACTACCCCAGTTGAAAAAGAAATCAATTTGGATAATCGTCCAATCGAAGAAGTAATCTTAACTGAACTTCAAAAACAACCCGAAGATAACACTTTAGTTACAGTAATTGATAACTTTACATTTTTAGGTGTCACGATAAAAGATAATACCGCCCATGTGGATATTGATAGCACAAACCTACATGGTGGCTCTTTAGAAGAAACATCCGGTATCACTCAAATCGTTTTATCATTAATTGAATTAAATCATATTGATAAAGTACAATTTTTAGTAAATGGGAATAAACAAGCATCCCTCATGGGACACTTTGATACCTCAAAACCTTTAAGCAAAGAAAATATTATGTTAGATCAGTCAAAAACAATTGACACCACTACAGAAATGTCACAGCCGTCTGAACCAAAACAACCAACCCAGCCAAAACAACCGACTAAACCAGCAAGTACTACCGAACAAAAACAGAATGTAACCCTATATTATATTAATGAAAAGTATGTTTCTACAGGAGATGAAAGTTTAGAAAAGACAGTCTCGGTTAAAAAAGCCCTAAACCCTGGTACTAAATCTATTGAACTAGCATTATTAAATGAACTAAGAAAACATCCATCAAATGGAATAACTACTATGTCAAATTTAGAAATTTTAAACGCTAACGCATCAAATAAAATAGCCAACGTAAATATCTCTAGTAAAAATCTTGAGGGGGCTTCATTAGATGAAAGATTGATTATTACCCAAATAGTATATACCTTAACGGAACTTTCTAACGTCAACAGTGTGCAAATATTAGTTGATGGCAATAAAAGAGAAACTTTAATGGGGCACATCAATATCCAAAATCCTTTAACTAGAAAGGACTTAACTGTTACAGCTACAGAAAATCCGATTGAATTATTTGATATAAATATGTATTACATGAATAAAGAATATCTGGAAACTGGAAATGAAAAATTACCAAAGATGTCCACAATACGTAGAACCTATTCTCGCGGCGCTTATTCCATTGAAGCAGTTATTCTTGCAGACCTAAAGAAGCAGCCTTGGAACAATAGTCTAGTTACCACTTTAGAAGATATAGAAATAATTGACGTAGAAACAACAAATAAGCTTGCAACAGTAAATATTGCAAATAAAAACTTAACCGGAAGTTCCCTACAAGAATCCGCAGTAATAGCTCAAATTATTTTAACCTTAACGCAACTGCCAGAGGTTGATCAGGTACAAATACTTGTAGATGGGTCTAAACAAGAAACCCTTATGGGACATATTGAAATATCAAATCCCCTTAGTCCTAATACTATCCATTAAGACGAAAGGATCAGTCAAATTTTTGACTGATCCTTTCTTATATTAAAGTGTTCTTTCTATGGTACCATCCGATCTATGGATAATAATATTAACATGTTTTTTCCCAACGATTTCTCTAGCTTTGTCTTCCGCTTCTTTTTTTGTTTCAAGAATATGACTTGCCCGATCCGCATTTTCCTTTTTTATCGCCCAACCATCTCGATGGGGGATCAAATGCATGTCATCTTCAGTATGTTTAGAAAGTTTTTGTTCCTCAACCCCTGCCCATCTCTTTGCCTGAGCGATCGCAATAGGAACTGCATTACCTTCCCCATAACCTTCTTCTACTAAGCTATTTGCAATTTCAATTGCTTTATCCCTTACCTTTTCTTCCAAATTTTTTAGTGCATCTGGATAATTATTTTTATCCCATGCCATGAAACATCACGTCCTTTCGTTTTTTTAATTTGCTAAAATGTCTCTTATTTAATCCATACCCAATAAAAATTGTACAAAACATAAGTAAGTGTACGAATGACTTGTCTTTATAAAGGATTAAGGATTATATTAATGGTTAAAGGGTATAAGTTATTAAAGTATGCTTAAATATCATATAGATTTCATACAATAGTATTATTAAAGGAGTTATTTATGATGATCTCAAATAAACCTAAAACATTTATGCTTCACTTAATTAAACAAGTACAACAAAATGAGGTAACTGCATTAGCAGCGCAAATAAGCTATTACCTTTTACTTGCTTTTTTTCCTTTTTTGATGTTCCTCATTACTTTATTAAACTATACCCCTTTAACAGACCAAGCAATGCTGGAGCAACTATCCCTAATTTTACCAGACCAAGCCTACAAAATGGTCATCGATATCATTAATGAAACAGTACGTGCTGGAAACGCCACACTATTGTCGATTGGTGTGATCGCAGCAATTTGGACTTCGTCTAAAGGTACAGCCTCTGTCATTCGTGCTATGAACAAGGCTTACAGAGTTGAAGAAGATCGGCCATTTTGGAAAACTAAAGGCATAGGCATTATATTTACGCTATGTTTGGCTTTTGTTATTTTATTTTCTTTAGGATTACTGGTTTTTGGTCAGGTGATCGGTGACTTGCTTTTTTCATCAGTTTGGATGACAGATATATTCAACCGGATATGGGCATTGGCCCGCTATATTATCCCAATCATTACTCTATTTGCAACCTTTGCCGCCTTGTATCGCTGGGGTCCTAACCATAGATTAAAATTTCGAGATATTTTATTAGGAACGTTCTTTTCAACCATGGGCTGGATTATTGCCTCATTAGGGTTTTCATTTTACGTAAATAATTTTGGAAACTTTGCCCGAGTATATGGCAGTATTGGTGGTATGATTGCCCTTCTATTATGGCTTTATATTAGTAGCATCATTACGCTACTAGGCGCAGAAATTAACTCCGCTTATACAACTTTGTACAGAAAATAAAAAGATTAGTTCCTTGTTATTAAGGAGCTAATCTTTTTTGTCTTGAGTTAGTTTACACTTCTAGGTGGCACCCGAAAACTCATCTGACTTGCTAACAACACATTTTCAGTCACTACTGAAGTATCCGTTAATAAATCGGCTACATGTTGCTTTTTTTTCGTAAAGGGTAGGGTAATATACAAGAAGAAATATGTTCTAAGCAAATATCGTCCAAACAATTCTCTAATAATTACCGTATACCATGTTAAAGATTCTTCTTTGAAGCAAACAACCCTTAATCCGAAAACCATTTTCCCTAGGGTCTGCCCCTTATTGAGCTTCGTCATTAAAATAAAGTACGCGTAGAAAATAATTGCTTGTAAAACAAATTCAGGAGTAAAACCTAAAATCCTATTATTTAAAGGTATGATTGTAAACAATGGATTCAATAAGATTCTTTGAAGACTTCCAACCACAATCATATCAACAATATAAGCAAAGCCTCTCATCCAAAAGCCAGCATAAAAAAAGTTAGGATACTGATGATATAAATTTGTATTAATTGTTTTTTTCATTTAAAATCCTCCGTATAAATACATAAGTCTTGGTGTATTCCCGTTATCATATAAATGAATCATACTACCGATCTTTTCTAATGGATTTGCTTCTTTTTTAATAAATGAGGTCATTCTATAATCTAACATATCAAAGAAAGAACGGTTTCCGTGTTTATAGGCAAACACCTCTGGGGTATCTAAGGCCAGGTCAGTCTCTAGTGCCTTTACAACATCATCAAAATAACCAATCTCATCTATTAAGCCTACTTCTTTTGCTTGCATCCCATCATAAATCCTACCATCTGCCAGCTGTTTTACTCTTTCTTCACTCATTCCTCTACCTTTTACGATCACATCAACAAAACGATCATAGCTGTTATCAATTAGTCCTTGTAGCACATTCTGCTCATCCTCCGTCATGGCTCTAGATATTGAACCAATATCTTTGTACTCACCACTTTTAATCGTATTATCCGTAATGCCATATTGCTCCATTAATCCAGCAAAATTCAAACTAGACATTACTACACCAATAGATCCTGTTATTGTCTCTTGCCCTGCAAAAATCTTATCTGCATCGGCGGATATGTAATAGCCACCACTTGCAGCCATATTACCCATTGAAACATATATAGGTAACTCAGTTTCCCCTCTTAGCTCTAGCATCTTATCTCTAATTTGGGCACTTTCGTATACGCCACCTCCTGGAGAGTTGACTTTTAGAATAATTCCTCTAATTGTAGGATCTTCTTTTATCTTATCTAAATTACTTAAAAATTGAGTATGATTATATCCTTCATTCCACAAGAAGCCTGCACCTGTATCAGCAATGGCGCCATTGACTTCTAATACCGCAATCCGATTTTGATGATCCCCACTTTTCACAACTACTTCCCCTGTTCCTACATCCCACCGGTTTGAAAATAGTCCTCTTGATTCCCCACTAGCCATTAGGGACACCATAAATAAAAATACGGATACACCGACAGCCACCCATCTTTTTGTGTTCATATCCAACCTCCTTAAATTTTAGTTATCTGTCTTAGATTTTGACTTGTTTTTAACATCATATTTAGCTAATACATTTTCTATTTCCTCTTTTTGCATAGGCCAAGCTTTAATTTCCACGGTATCACCAAAACCTAATAAGCTACTTTTTTTGTCTACCTTTAACTGCAATGTGTGGGGGCCATTCTTTCTTACAGTCGGCTCTACCCACATATATTCATCCACTCGCTCCCAATAAACAAACTGGTCTTTTAGTAAAATACCATCATCATACAAAATAGTTGGGATATCTTTAAATCCATCACTTCTATTCAATGCATAACAAACCATCCAAGCCCCAAAAACTACAGCTCGAAAAACGGTTTCTTGCGTATTATTTTCAAGTGCTTCAGTTACGAAGGGGAGTACAAACAATGAAACAGAAAACAATAATCCTATGAGCTTCAATAGTGCCCCTTGCATCCTTTTCTTGTTTTCCCCTTCTCCTTGAATAACCAAAGTTGGCCTTTCTTTTATTTCATCCATCACTTGTATCTGGTGTTTTTTTGATTTAATTCTATTTAAAATATTTGCTGAAGGAAGTACAATAATAATAGCAGCTATACTAGTACTACTGACCAACAATGCCAATATCCCTTCCAAAATTAATGAGAAATACCCCCCACCAAAATTTTCATCTAAGTCTAAAACATCTTCCCGCATATTCTATCACCCTGCCCCAATAGGAAATTTTTACTATATCATTGTAACATATTTTGAATATTTCTTCTAAGATTTCTTAATTACCTATCCTTACAATTACTTCCATGTTATACTTTATATAAATAATTTGAACTTTTTTTCTTTTTATTCGTTATATTTATAGGAGCTGTTGTGATGGAAGAACATATTTTAGTGGCCATGGCTCAAAAAGGGGACCGGGCTGCTTTAGAACGCCTACTCCAACAAAATTATGCAATTTTAAAGGGATATATGATCAAAATGACCTTAAAAGAAGATCTTGCCGATGATCTGACTCAAGATACCCTTCTAAAAGCGATGCTAAATATACAAAAGTATAAACCAACAGGAAAATTTTCCACTTGGTTAATTGCCATTGGAAAAAATATATATGTTGATAAATTACGGAAAGATAAGCGAATTGTCCCTCAAGAGAACCCTACGCTTAATAATGTTGATCTGGATTCGAATCTTGAAGAAAAGGTAATTAACAAAATAGAATTTGAAAAAATAAAGCAACATTTACGTTTACTATCCGAGGAAAAACGAAGTGTTTTTATTTTAAAACATTATTATGGTTACTCCTATAAAGAAATTGCAGAAATAGAAAAGTGTCCAATTGGTACAGTTAGATCTAGGTTGCACAATGCCATTAATCAGCTACAACAAATGCTTGAAGGGAGGGCTGTTAAGTGAACCCACAATGTAAAACCTATCAAAGTCAGTTAATCGATATACTTTATGACGAATCAGAACTTACAGCATCTATTCAGGAACATCTTGATCACTGCCCAGAGTGTGATCTTTATTGGTCAAAATTAATAGATACAAAAAAACAATTAGATCAACCACCTCTAGATGTTGAAATAGCATATAGTAAAATTCGACAGGCCACAGCCCAAGGGGAAGCAATTATTAATAAAAGAAAAAACCGAAAAGAATTAGGTCTATTCGTTGCAATTGCGATTTCCATATTTGCTTTCATTGGTTGGCTTTTTACCCAAGGCTATCAAAAAGAGATTATTTTGTTTCAATTGACAAGTACATTTGTTTTACCGATCATTGTACCCTTTATCGCAAAGCACCGTTATCAAAAAGGATGTGATTTGAATGATTGAAGAATTATCAGAAATTCCAGTTACATTGGGAATTTTAATCATAACACTACTTTTAATTCAGGCAACATGGATGTTTTATGATGCATCAAAGCGTGGGGAACCTAAATGGATCTGGGGATTTTTCGGCATGATAAATGTTCCCTCTAGTCTTATTATTTACCTAGTGACCACTAGAGTTATCATGAAAAAACAAACTTGTCCCCACTGTGAGAAATATATAGAAATGAAATCCACATTCTGTTCACAATGTGGTTCTAAAATAAACGAAAAGAATTAATCTGCTATCTAATTTAAAGGCAAGTCCATAAACTTGAATCAAAATAAAAGGCTAAAGAAACGTTTCTAGTTTCTTTAGCCTTTTTCTCTCTATGCAATCTCCATGTTTTCTACTCGCTTGATTGTACCAAATACAAATAGTCCGATCATCACAACAGTACTAATGAGTGTAATAAATAGATCATTGCTCATGGATAATTCAAACAGCCCTGCTTGAGAAATAAGATTTTGTGGCAGAAATTTTACTAAGTCACTGAAATTTGCTAGTAAAGGTATTAATATAAAGGTAATCACCAAAGTAGCTATAGCCCCAGCAACGCCTTTTTTCGTTAAACTAATTAAAAATATTAACAAGCTCAGGGCAAATATAAAGTATAGTGAAAATAAAGAACCACTCATTAAAATTTCAGCGATTGCTAAATCACTTGTTCCAAATAAAATGCCAGTGTAAAAGACATTTACCATAAAACATATGTTGATCACTAAACATAATACGATGCTGTAAAGTAAAAACTTAGAAAGTACGACATTTTTTATTTTAACTCCCTTTGAAATAGGAAGAATTAATTGCTTTTTTTGAATCTCATTGGCCATGATACTCATTAGTCCCAAAGTAACAATAATCATGCCGATCTGCGTCAAACTCCCCATATAGTTACGGAGCAACCCTTGTTGGGTGGTATCCATCATTTCTAACAGTGCAGGATCAATACCTTCACCCTCTAACATATAAGGAAGTAGCTTATACATAATCGGTTCCATAATCGCGAATATAAGAAAGGAAATACCAATAATTAAAAATTTAAAGGTTTTTATCCCCTCGAAAAACTCTTTTGCTAAATGTGCATTAAATATTTTCATGTTTTTTCACCGCCTTTATGAAGATATCTTCTAGACTTGTTTTTTTAGCTCGATATGAAAGTACCGGCACCTCTAAACCTGTAATCACTTTTAATAAGTTTTCTTTCGCCTGCTTCCGATCTTTTATAAAAACACTCAAAAATCGACCCTTCGTTTCAACCTTTTCTACCCACCAATTTTCTAATAGCGCACCCTTAACTTGTTCACAGTTTTCATCAAATTCTATCTCATAGATTGGTAAAACGTACTCCTCCATCAAGGTTTCTAAATCTTCTTCTAGCACCATTTTTCCTCCATGTAATATGCCAATGCGATCACAGGTTTTCTCCACATCACTTAAAATATGGGTGGATAGAAAAATAGTTGTCTTCGCATCCTTTAAAGAATAAATGATATCTAATATTTCTCGTCTGCCCTCCGGGTCTAATGCAGATGAGGGTTCATCTAAAAATAAAATTTTTGGTTGGTTGTATACAGCAACAGCTAAACCTAATCGCTGGCGCATTCCTCGAGAATAACCACCAATCCTTCTTTTTGCCCCTTCTTTCAAACCAACTAGTTCTAATAACTCATCATTGCGCTTTTCTATTTCTCCTTTAGAATAACCGCTTATTTTACCTATATAGGATAGATATTCTCTACCTTTCATATAAGTATAAAACTGAGGATCTTCAGGTAGATACCCAATCATCTCCATAATTTGCTGATGATTTTTTTTCATATCTTTTTGATCGATTAATATTTCCCCTTTAGTTGAATCAATCAATCCAGTTAATATATTCATTGTTGTTGATTTACCAGCCCCATTTTGACCCAGAAAACCATAGATTTCACCTTTTTTTACATGAAAGTCTATCCCTTTCAATACTTGATGCTGGCCATAGTTTTTATACAAACCTTTTACTTCAATCATGTTCTCATCTCCTAAAAATATAATTAACGCTTCTCTAATATTTTTTGTGACCAAAAATTAAAAATGATACTGGACCAATAAGAGAAAATACAATTATAATTGCAATCCAAGTTGCTTTTGTTAAATTCTGAACCCCATGTTTTAAAATTGATACGATACAAAATGCTTTTAATCCTAACTCTAAAAGAATTACTGGCATCAACAACATAATTATTTGCATTGTACTTAAATCATTAAACATTTTTACCCCTCCAATATTTTTTATTATTCTTTTTATAACTTTAACGTCTTGGCTCATCAAAAAGTTCATTATATTTTTAAAAATAATTTGTTAAAATTTAAAATTTATGAGACCATTACTTTACTTATGTGTCTAATAGGTAAGAGAGGATGTGATAGCATGGGCTATTCTGAGGAGGAAATAACGAAGCTTTTAAAAGATCAATCGGATTTAGCATTTAATGCCTTTGTAGAAACTTATAGTAATCAGCTCCTCAGGATTGCCTATGTTATCCTAGGAGACAAACAGCTGGCTGAGGACATTGTGCAGGAAAGCTTTTTAGCACTGTATCAGAATATAAACAACATCCGGGGCGATAGTACCCTAAAGACTTGGGTCACCCGGGTAACCATTAATAAGTCAAAAAATGTTATTCGTCGAAATAAATTTAAAAGTCTTTTTATATTAGATAAGCTTTCCTTAAAAGATCCTTCTCCTTCTCCTGATGAGGCACTAAACTTAACGGAAAGAGAAAAACATATTAAAACCTTATTAATGTCCTTACCTCTAAAATATAAAGACGTCCTTTATCTACACTATTATGAAGAAATGAAAGTAAAAGACATTGCCAAAGTTTTAGAAATTAGTGAATCGGGAATAAAATCACGGCTTCAAAGAGGACGTGAGCATATGAAAAAATTATTACAGGAAAGGGGTGCCTATTGAAATGAATAATAAACAAAACCTTAAGGACGAACAATTTAATCGTTTAATTAAAGAAACATTTGAAGCATCTGTTGCTTCAATACATGTAGACGATTCATTTAAAAATAAGTTATTAAGTATCCCCCAACAGTGTAAAAAACAGTCTGCTTGGTCTAAATTTCTTGAGCGAGAAATTACGCTCCCCCTGTTGCCCCTTTCTGCTTTTGCTGTAATTTTAATCTTTGTATCAACAATGACCTTAAGCACCTTTATTTTGCCTGGTGAGTTACCGGAACCTGAATTTGAGATTATAGAAAATTATCATCAATTCATAAGTTACGAAAATACATCGCATTTAAATAATTAATTGGAGGTGAAACTTTTGAAGAAAAAAATTAGAATAAAAGTTAAACATCTACTTGGCTTTGTGGGTATATCCCTCGCATGCCTACTTCTAACCTATGTGTTTTTACCATTTGCCATGTTTGCCATAGCTGAAAGGCATGAATATAAAGGCAATACAATTGCTGCAACCGTATACTATGATAGAATGAATCAGTACTTTCCTAACCATGGGAAAACAGCCCAGGCTTTAGAAAGGGCAGCACAACTTACCACGACGAAGAACTTGTTGATAATTTCATCTGTTGGCTATGGTCCCGGAAATGCATTATTAAGTCAGGGGCTAATAAGTGAAAAATCCGTACCTTACTACGAAGCATTGGCAGAAAGGTTTCCAAACACTTTTGAAGGTAATCGTGCCATGACACAACTGGCCCTACATCAGATTAGAAGAGAAATTAATGACAATAATGTTGAGGCGGCATATTCCCTTATGGAAAACCACTATGAATACTTATCCGATGATTCTACTGCTTATAACGATCCCACTTTACTGTTAGAATCCGTTACATTCCTAAAGGGAAAAGGTTTTTATGAGGAGGCAATCAAATTTCTAAGCTTTTATGTAGAAAATGATTCACAAAATGTAAAAATCTATGAAACCCTAGGTGATCTATATGCTATTGTGAACCATGAAGAAAAGGCCCTGCACTATTATACTGAAGCAATTAATGCGTTAGAGGAAATAAGAGAATTTGATACCCATTATATTGGGCAAGAAGATGGCACCACAAAACGATATACCGAAGTAGAACTGGAAAAAATATATGATAAAATCGAAAATCTTTCAGATACCCAATTATATAATGGGAGCATAACAGGACAAATCACCCTCAGAGAAGATGTATTTAAAGGCGTTAACGTATTTTTACAACCGCAAAAACACCAAAACATGAGGATTTTCACTCCTGTTTCAGGGGAAAACCTTTGGTCTATTAGTGATGATCATGGTAAGTTTTCTTTTAATAATTTGCCTCCCGGTAGATATAGCTTAGGTTTTGTACTTGATGTACCAGAGGTTGGTGATGTAGTACTAAAAGGGGGATTGCTTCCAGGACCGGATATTGAAGTTAAAGAAAATGAAAACCAACATCTAGCCTTTGAACTAGTAGATACCATCACTCCTTTATCACCACTAAATAATAAAAAGATAACTGGGGACAGTATTCATTTTAGTTGGGAGCCCTTTGAAGATGCAGCCTACTATACTTTGGAGTTAGGTACTTATAGTAAAAATGGCACCTACTCAAGACGTTATTCAGATTACAAATTCTTTACTAACGAAGCTACACTAACGATTGAAGAGCTAACTACCCTGTCATCAAGCATTATGGCCTTTGAAGAAGATGGTCCTGACCCGGATTTATTTTTAGGCTTTACCCACCCAAAAGGCAAATACTTTTGGGGCATTGCTGCCCACGATGAAGATGGTCATATTCTAAGCTCTTCACTAGGCTATATGAAAAGTCAAAATACGGACTTTCATTTTGAAGACAGAGCCTTAAGAATGGGTGACCAATATATTCTGCAAAAGAAATTTCTAAAAGCAATTGAAGCTTATGAATCGGATTTAAGTGAAAACCCTAATGATGTTTATGCCCTAACCCAGCTAGCAAAGCTCTACGGTTTTACCTATGGAGATGAAGATCTTTATCCCTATGCAGATTTAAACAAAGCAATAAAATATTATGAAAGACTTTATGAGATTACCAAAAACCCGGCACTTTTATACATTATTGAAGACCTTAAAAAACAAAGTTGATAGCTAGAAACAACAAAAACTTCAGGATAAGCTTTAGCTAGCCTGAAGTTTTCTGTTCTCTGACAATAATTATTAATATATAGTTTCTATTTCATTATCTATTATCTAATAAACTGGTAAAAGCAGTGATATAATAGTATAATATGGTATATACTACGATCTGTTTTAATATTTTAAGGAGGATACCCATGGACCGACCAAAAAAAATGATACCTTATCTATTACTATGTATAATTATTTTCTATATTTCTCCTTTATTACCAAAAACAAAAGATGCCTTAGTTATACAACTTATTTTTATATTTCCAATTACAAGCTTTTTCATTTCACTGATATATGCTCTTAAAAATAACACAAGTATTATTTTCTCATTAACAATAGGTGCTCTCTTTTTACCCACTCTATTTATTTATTATAATTTAACTGCCTGGATCTATGTTCCAGCCTATACTCTTTTATCTTTTATCGGAGTTAACCTAGGTAGATCGATTTCCTTATTTATAAAATCAAATAGTATTGAGAAATAATAAAATTGTCTAAGAAAACTAAAGAATAAACTAAACTATTAGATGCGATCAATCAAAAAAGGATGAGCTAGAGAAACTCAAGTGCATCCTTTTTTCTATTGATTTTATTATGACCTTTGCTCCCCTTCGTCCTTTGAACTACAACAGCCCTTTTTCTCTCCTTTAAATAAGTAAGCTATTAAACCTAAACCCTTCCTTCCCCTTATACTAAATGATTAAAATAAAATATAGCAAGCTGGGTCCGATCTCTTAATTCAAGCTTTTCTAAAATTATGCTTATGTAGTTTCTTACTGTTCCTTCACTTAAAAATAGTTCCTTTGCAATCTCTTTGTTTGAAAGCCCTTTAGAAACCAAAGAAATAATCTCAAATTCCTTTTCTAAAATCCCATAGTCATGATAATCTTTTTTACTTGTCTTATTGGACATAACTGACGGTAACTTATTAATGATTTCCTCACCGAAAACATTTTGTCCAGAATAAACCGCATTTAGTGCTGGTATAATGCTGTTGTAATGCTGTTTTAAAATGTATCCTTTAGCGCCGATCTTTAGAGCCGTAATGATATACTCATCATCTGCAAAAGTAGTTAAAAAAAGAATTTTTGCCTTGGGGTAACTATTTAATACTTCCTCTGCTGCTTCTAGTCCACTCATGCCGCCCATTCTAATATCCATTAATAGAATATCCGGTTGATGGGCTTTATAAAGGTTTATCCCCTCTTCCCCACTACTTCCTACTGCCAACACTTCAAAACCCTCATTCGCTTCTATAATCGTTTTTAATGATGATGAGACGAGGACATCATCGTCTACAATTACTATTTTCATATAATCCCTACCTCCATCTAAGATTAAACGTTATGGTTTCATAAATGAAATAAATATTTTAAATCCTCTAGACTGATCAAAATTGACGATTCCCTTTAGTGATCCTACCCGCTGCTTAATACTCTCAAGACCCATTCCTTTAAAGCTTTCTATATCCCCATGCTTATTACCATTATCATAAATAATTAACTGAAAAAGCTTAGGATGTTCATATAAACTTATGGAGACATGATCCGCATTAGAATGCTTCATAACATTTGATAAAGCCTCCTTGACGATTGCAATAATCGCGTATTTTGCTTTTGCTGGCATATCCCCAGTGACTTCGTAATTTAATTTTGCCTCACAAAATGTAAAGTTTTTAATTAACTTATTAATCTCTTCATAGAGGTCAATAGAGTGATCGTGAAGGTCATGAACGCTTCTTCTTATGGAATTCATTCCCTCATTTAAAGTATCTTTTACGACTTCAAGGCTTTTTACCGTGTTTTCTTCCTTACTTACAGCGGTAATGGCACCTATTTGTAAAATAGAGCTTGAAAGCAGATGCCCCACATTGTCGTGTATTTCCCGTGCGATTCTATTTCTTTCGTTTAATGTTGCAAGATTCAGCTCTGCATCTTGTTTAGTAACCAGCTCATTGATCTTTTTTTCTAAAGAAATAGACAGCTCCGTCAAGTAATCTCTTTGACGAATATAATCATCCCTAAGCTTTTTTTCATTAGTGGCCTGTACTTTTAAAAGAAATACAATACTACCCACAACTAATAAAATCCCAATAGTCCATGAAGATAGTTCGTTTAAATGTAATCCAAATGGAATTAACCCTAGTAGTATGATCCATTGGTGTTTTGTTTTTAATAAATCATAACCGATTAAAGGTAAAAAGAATACAAACGGACAATAAAATACCGAAGTGATTAAATAAGCTATAAATAAAGTTTTAGCCAATTTGTCGTTATTGAAATATTCTAATAATCCACTAATCCCTATTGCTACCGCCATAGCAATAATTCCTTGATAAGGCGTAAATTCAAGCAAAAGCACACCAGTTGTGCCAAAAAAAATAATAATCTTATTTAAAATATTGCCCATAAGCATCCCCACTTGCGTTATTTTTATTTCATTATATCAGAACATGGACTATTAGCAATATATGGTTTTATGACATTTGTCATGTTAAAGTTATGACAATTAACACTGACTAACTGCAAAAAATTTTAATACAATAAGACTATAAAGAGAGGAGAGGATAACATGATAGTAAAAATTGATAATTTAGTAAAACGATATGGAGATCTAATTGCACTTGATCATTTAAACATTGAAATTAAAGAAGGTGAAATTTTTGGTTTGCTTGGACCAAATGGTTCTGGAAAAACAACAGCAATAAATTGTCTATTATCCCTATTGAAATTTGACAAAGGTTCCATCAAGATCTTTGGTAAAGAGATGAAACCATCGGCTTACGACATTAAAAGAGACATTGGAATCGTAATGCAAAATGTAGCGGTATTCGACGAACTCACTGTCTACGAAAACATCGATTACTTTTGTGGGCTTTATGTAACGGATAAGAAAAAACGTAAAGAGCTAGTGGAAGAAGCTATCGAATTTGTAGCATTAAAAGACTTTGTTAAGTTCTATCCCCCAAAATTAAGTGGCGGCCTTTTAAGAAGACTCAACATTGCCTGTGGTATTGCTCACAAACCAAAGTTAATAATATTAGATGAGCCAACAGTTGCCGTTGACCCTCAAAGTAGAAATAACATTCTTGAAGGCATTAAAAAACTAAACGAACAGGGTTCAACAATCATTTACACTTCTCATTATATGGAGGAAATTGAGCAGCTTTGTTCAAGACTTGCTATTTTAGATAAAGGAAAGGTTATTGCAACCGGAACAAAAGAAGAAGTAAAAGGCATGATCTCCCTCGGAGAGAAAATCGTTGTAGAAACCTTTAATATAAGTGAAGATCATTTAAGTAAAATCCGTGAAATTCCTAATGTAACCGATGTTGAATTAAAGGAAAATATTTTAACCGTTAAACAAAAAAGTGGTGCAAGTAACCTTGTGAATATTATGCACTATATTGCAGAAAACGATATTAGCTACGGTAAAATTTACTCAGAATTACCAACACTAAACGATGTATTCCTTGAAATAACAGGAAAAGAATTAAGAGATTAAGGAGGTATACTATGTCATTTCACATTTTTAAATATAGTTTTAAATCCCTTATTAAAGATAAAATGGCTTTATTTTGGATGCTTTGCTTCCCCCTTATTTTAGCTACATTTTTTAATTTAGCATTTACAAACCTCTCTGCTATTGAAGGCTTTGAAAAAGTTGAGATTGCCATAACCACTGATCATACAATGCCAGAAGGACTAGAACAGGCCATGGAGGAAAGTAATCTTTTTACCCTATCTCACATGACAGAAGCAGACGCAAAGGAGCAATTATCGGAAAGTGAAATTACAGGATATCTAAAATATACAGATGGACTGGAACTTGTTATATTAAATACTGGTCTTAACCAATCTATTGCAAAAGTATTTTTAGATAATTACGTTCAAATATCTACAACTATTTATAATATTATAGAAGGAAATCCGCAACTAATTCAAACAGGTTTCCTTGAGGATCTAGATTTTAGCCAAGGCTTTACAGAGGAAGTGCCTGTAAATAATTCTTTAGATATGCTGGTGGTACACTATTATGCACTTATAGCGATGACCTGCTTATTTTCAGCGGTTGCTGGATGTTTTGCCACTGCCCTTATTCAAGCAGACCAAACCCAACTAGCTGCAAGAATTAATGTTGCACCGACACATAAACTAAAGGCTTTTTTATCCATGATCCCTGCTACAATCCTCTTTCAGTTTATGTCTACAGTTATTTTACTCATTTACCTTACACAGATATTAAATGTTAATTTTGGCGATCAAGTCCTTTACATCGTTCTACTATGCCTAGTCGGTTGTTTTACAGGCACCATGTTTGGTGCAATGTTTGGGTGCCTTACTAGATTTAAAACCGAAGTTAAAGATATGGTTGTATCCAATATTATTATGGTAATGTGCTTTTTATCTGGATTAATGGTTTTACAGATAAAATATATCATTCAGGAAAAAGCCCCAATTTTAGGCTATATTAATCCTGCAAACCTTATTACTGACGGACTTTATGCGCTTTACTATTATGACACTTATGAAAGATATTTCTTTAATCTTACCCTGCTAGGTAGTCTCGGCATAATCTTTTGTGCGATTTCAATCCTGGTTTTAAGGAGGCAAAAATATGCAAGCATTTAAAGCTTTTTATAAAATTGTACCACGAAAATTTCTAGGTGTTTTTATGGTCTATACAGTAATATTTGTTGGCCTATCAATCTTTTTTTCAAGGAGCGGAATGCCTCAGGTGGAGGATGCATTTGAACTTTCCGAGGTTAGTGTCTCTATTATAAACGAAGATCAGTCCCCATTAGCTAATGGACTGGAAAGTTATATTAACAGCATTGGAAAGCCAGTAGAAATTGAAAACGATGAAGAAAGCATTAAAGATGCACTTTTTTTCCGACAGACACAATTTATTGTTACTATTCCTGAAGGATTTCAAGATAGTTTTGCAACCTCGGAACATCAAAAAATTACTACGATGGCCGTGCCTGATTCAACAAGTTCAGCCTATGCAAAAACAATTATTGATAGTTATTTAAACACAGCAAGGTTATATATTTCAGCTAATCCAGAAATGCCTGTAGAAGAGATCCATGAAATGGTTCTTAAGGATATCTCAAAAGAAGCAGACGTCTCTTTCCTTGATAGAGCAGTTGCTAATGGCAATGGCATGGCAAATTTAAACGGTTATTTTAACTTTTTTTCCTATATATTACTTGCAATGCTAATATCCATGGTAGGACGAATTATGTTGATCTTCAATAATAAAGAAATTAAAATGCGTAATTATTGCGCACCTGTAAGTATTAAAAACTATAATTTACAGCTCGTTTTAAGTAACTTATCTTTAGCTTTTGTTATTTGGTTAATCTTTGTTGTGTTAGGATTTAGAATCAACGAGGGTACCTTTGGCCAAACTGGTTCATTTTTATTTATCGTGAATACGTTTGTCCTAACCATTATTTGTTTAAGTATAAGCTTCCTTGTTTCAAGCTTCGCAACAAAAAATTCAATAGACCCAATTGGAAACTGTTTATCCCTTGGATTATCCTTTTTAGGTGGATCCTTTGTACCTCAAGCGTTTCTAAGTGACCAGCTAAGAATCATCGGCATATTCAATCCAATATCCTGGTATGTAAGGGTTAACGACGCAATTGGAAACCTTACTAGCATTACACAATCATCACTACAACCAATTATTTATGGCATACTCGTTCAGTTAGCTTTCGCAGTTGCTTTATTAGCCATCGCACTAGTTGTCATTAAACAAAAACGACTTTCACATTAATACAAAAACATATTTAAAAGAAAACAGAGAAAAGCAGTTCGATTTATATGAACTGCTTTTCTCTAGTAATTACTTAATTACTTATACTATATTAAAATCAATTAAGCTTGAATTATCTTTTCTATTAACAAAATACTCTAGAAAACTTGAAAAATGCTCTATTACAATCTCTCTTTGCTCTAAAACAATTCTTTCTTTATCTTCTGAAGTCATGTTCGGCACCTCTAACTGTTTTAATAGCGCCATTTGGGTTTGTATTTCTCGCCCATTTTCAACCTCTATATCATATAGGGTTGAAAGAAACGGCGTATCAAATGCCATGGTTTCTGGAAACAAAGAAATAAATCTTATTTCCGTTTTAAAAGCATGACTTAAGGCTAAATATCGAAAAAACCAAGTATCCTTATCAAACATACTCATCATATATGTCGGCAAGTTAGCTTTTGACCATATTTTATAGTTAAACTCATTGCCCTTTAAATACACCTGAGGATTTAAACTCCACTGGGTCGCTTTCATTAATAGCGCATATAATTCACTATCTTTAAAATACTGTTGATGCATTTTTCGGTAAGGGTCCCAATCCATAGGCTGAAATTCTATCTTAGATAACACCAATACATTGGCAGCTTTTATCCCAGATAAAAATAAGGTAATCAATGTTTGGTCATCCTCAGTTAATACATGATTTGCAAAATATTGCTCACTTTGTTCTTTTATCTTCCTATATTTTTCTCCCGTATCCTGAATCGTAATCATCCCGCTTCCCCTTCTTTCTGAATATTTTCCTCATTTACTTCCTCATCTGCTTCCTCATCTTCCTCTATTACCTTCGGCACAGGAATTGCCCTTAAATAATCTCCTTCACAAGGATACATCAGCTTTTCAGACTCCGGATCGTCCGTTGCAATCCACACAGATTGGTCCCCTTCCCAATTTTCCCCCTCAACTGCTTTAATAAAGTAATCGATCATTCTACAAGTAATTTCAGGTATTTCAATTGTAAAAGCATGGCACACATGCTGCATAAGTAACAGCCTAGAATTTTTAATATGTTTTCTCAAGGTTTCATGACAACTACGGGGTGTTAAATAATCGTATTCTCCATTCATAATTAAAGTTGGTGCTTTTATATCCTTTAAATCCGGTGTAAACCCTTTAAAGTTATTCAAAGACTCCATCATGTTTTGAATACCATATAGATCATTATAAGAAAAGCTAGACCTTACTAAAGTTGGTAATTTTTCTTGATTCTTGTCCATCCAGTCGGCTGAAAAATTAAACATCGTAAACAGTTTGATTAAGTACTCAAATCCGGCCTTAACCATCCCTTCAAAAAGAGTTGTCCCCTTTGTATATAGTAGAGTGTCCATTTCACTAAAAGTACTCATAGGAAGAATTCCCTTCGTTCTTTCTGGATACTCAATGGCAAAACGAAGGGTAACAACACCACCAAAAGATACGCCGGCAATATAGACCTTATCTAAGTTTAAATGATCTAGTAATCCAGATAGCACTTTTTGGTTATCTCTGAAATCAATAAATAATGTCGGCTTAGTCGAAGCACCTTGTCCCATTAAATCAAAAAGTAAAACATTATAGCCCAGACCATTGAGATGATCCCGATAGTATTTCCAATGCTGTATACGTTGTGTCAAACCATTAATAAAGACAATGGTTGGTTGTCCTGGTTTTCCAACAAAGTCATAATTGATTTCTCCATTTTTGAACCGATATGTTGCCATGGTCCTCCCCCTTTACATGAATAAAGCACTTTAACTTTAAATGGTATTACTATGTGCTTTTATATTTTGACAATATATATGCACAATCCTTTAATGGTATGACAATATTTTGTATACAAGCTATTTTTTAGTTAAAAATTAAATTAATATACCCCTAACCGCTTTCTGCATCCTTTTCTTCCCTATAGGCTACCATCACTTCACTAAAAATCTCCCCACCGGTAGGCGGTGTATAGGTAATCGCATTTGCACCAGCTTCAATGGTTTCTGCAATGCTTTCATCCGTTGGCCCTCCGGTAGCAATAATCGGAAAATCTGGATAAGACTTGCGTATCTTTTTTACAATCTTTGCTGTATCTGCCCCACCGGACACATTCAATATTTTAACTCCAGCCTCAATTTTCTCACGATAATTATCGTGTTCCGACACCACTGTCAGTACAATTGGAATATCAATTTTGTCCCTAATATCCTTAACAGTCTCCTGATCAATCGGTGCATTAACTACTACTCCATAGGCTCCTTTTAACTCCGCCTGTAGGGCAATATCCGCAGAACGATGCCCAGTAGTAACACCACCACCAACACCACAAAATACCGGTACGGATGCCACATCTAAAATAGCCTCTGTTATAGATAGCTGTGGCGTAAAAGGATAAACCGCAATAACTGCATCAGCATTATTGTTTTCAATAACTGCCACATCAGTAGAAAATAGCAAAGACTTAATCCGGGTCCCTAAAATCTTGATGCCACTGGCGCTATATATAACCTTGGGCATTTCAACAATTCTTCCTCTAATCTCTACTTCCACTTCCGGAATCACTTTGCCCACCTTCATCATCTCCCTTTTTATTACATAGACCATTAAAGTCTGTTATTTTACATCATTTTTACCCCACCAGAAAAATAATAAACAAAGGGAGGATATCATGACCAATCCAACATGATTAATGATTGCTTTTAGGTTATAATTACAATAAATGTAGAAAAATACTTTAATAACTATGTACTAAGGAGAATCATTTTTATGGATACAGCCCAACCCCATAACACAGATAATAGAACCGATATACTCAAATTAATTGCAATCATCACAATGCTTATCGATCATATCGGTGCCCTTTTATTTCCCGACATCATTATATTTAGAATAATAGGTAGAATCGCTTTTCCTATTTTTGCATATCACCTTGTCATTGGCTATAAAAATACGGCTAACCTAAAAAAATATGTCCTAAGACTTAGCCTATTTGCAGTAGTTTCACAAATACCCTTCACTTTTTTTGGACGAGGTCTAAACATCTTTTTTACTTTACTCATAGGGATTCTAGCAATATATCTATACGAAAAAAATAGGAGAGGTTTATTGATGTTACTGTTCCTCTCCATTCCTTTATTTACTTATTTTATTATTTACTTCGACTACGAACTCTATGGTGTTTTAATGATTTTATTGTTTTACATATTTTACGAGGATCAAAACAAAACCATTTTAAGCTTTACCGGACTTACATTACTCTATTGTATAGACATTAATCATTACATCCAAATGTACGCCATTTTTGCATTGCCGCTATTTTATACCGACTTCAAAATTAAAATAAGATTAAGTAGATATTTCTTCTATGCCTTTTATCCTGTGCATATTACGGTGTTATTAATAGTGGAGAGGTTGTTTTTTTCTTAAAGTACTTACCTGATTATTTAATCAACCTATTTTAAGACCTCATTAATAAAAACAGTTCTTTCCCGACCAAGATCGATATCCTTTGGCTGAGCTAAAGGTCTATTTACACGATTATAATAAATTCGAACAATTGGTCTTGGACCTAAATTCTTTCTTACATTAACGACAACACCAACTTCACCGGTAGAAAGTCGAACTAAAGAACCTAAGGGGTATACAGATAAATTTTCAGTGAATACACAAGTTACTTTTGCATCAAAATAATAATTTCCGCCGCCATATAAAAACTCAATGGCCTGATGATGAGGATATTTTTCAAGTCTAATTAATCGGTCATAATTTTCGCAAACAGAAATAATACGTGCCCCTAAGGGGATATCCTTTCCTTCTAAACCATTAGGGTATCCACTACCATTCCAATTTTCATGATGGGATAAAATCATATTCGTTATATCCTCGCCCATACCAACTTCTCTTGTTATATAGTAGCCATATGTAGGATGCTGCCCCCAAGCACTTTCTTCTTGTTTATTTCGTTTTTTACCATTCAGTAAATAAGGCGTCTCTCTTAAGCCGACATCATGTAGTAATCCAGCTATGCCAACGTTATAGATCTCACTTTCTTTTAAATCCATGGCTCCCTCAACCAATAATGACATTACACAAGTAGCTACGCTGTGTTTATACAAAAAGTCATTATCTATTATTTTCATCTCCGCACAAAATTCAAGGATTTTATCATTCGTTGTAATCCGTTGCGCAATTTTTCTCACTCGCCTAGACACATCTGCCATTCTGTTAGATGTATTTCCTTCAACAATATCCGGTGCCAATCTAGTAATCTCATCTAACAGCAGTTTCTTTAATTCCTTTCTTATTGAATCAATAGGATCAACAGACAAAGTAAACCGGTCAACAACAGATACAACTTTAATGCCCCTTTTTCTAATCCCTTTAATCCTAAAATCCGTTAATTTAGTCCCCTGACCTAAAAGCACTTCATTCGTACTTGGACAAATAACCGGCTCCGAAACAACCATACCCTCTAACAGAGCAGATACATTTAACCTATTCATTCTCCCCCACCTTTCTTTCGTTTCATACACATAAATTTCAGCTTGTTATATCCTATTAAAATTTAGAGACAACAAGTACACTTTTTTATGTAAAATTTATTTGCGTGGATAAGTGAGAGATAGTGAATTGAAAAGCGAGATAGTAACTTGTTGCTACTATCTCGCTTTTTTGTACTGTATAATATAATTTAATTCATTGTTTAAGGTCTGTAACTATATCTTATATCTTAATATACATATTTAAATTAACTTTTTTACATATATGTGTAGAAAAGTCACTGTCTCGGTTTATCCCTGACATGTCACTTATTGTATGTAGACTTATTTCCTACAACAGTTATACAATTTAAATTGGAGGTAAAAAAATCATGATGGAAAATTATAATATTAAAATTTTATTTGGATCTAATGTTAGAAAATATAGATATGATAAAGGAATTTCTCAAGAAAAATTAGCTGAACTCTCTGGGTTACATAGAACCTACATAAGTGATGTTGAAAGAGGATGTAGAAGTATTTCACTAGATAACATAAAAAAAATTGCTAGTGCTTTAGAAGTCAAAATATTTAAATTATTTGTTTTCAATGAGGAGACCGATCATTATGATTAGGTTTTCCAACCCTAGTTCCGATATTGTAACTTTTATTAGAATATTTAAATCCTGCATTTACAACTTAAATAGAGCTATTTTTCAACTCCCGATAACGTGAAATAAAGTCATGGTTGGAAGTTATTGATTGATGTGGTGTGACTAAGCAAGATCTTCTTAAAATTACAGGGCTTAGCTCTGCTTCAATTGCTAAATTAGGTAAGAGGCAGAATATTAACACTGATGTGCTGATTAGAATTTGTAATGCTTTAGATTGTGACTTGAACGACATTGTTGAAACTGTTCGTAAGTAAAATAATGCATAATATTATCTTATGTAAAGGAGAGAACTAATGGAAATGATTAGAGTTGTAGGATCTAACCCACATGGATTTAAGAATGAAGCACTATTAGCTTATGCGATAAATAAGAAAAAAATCTCACAACTACCGACTAACTTAAAAAAATTTGTCGAGTATATTTGTTATCACGAAAATATTCAAATTAAAGAAAATGAAGTTGTCTTTTCAGAAAAGGTGAAAGGTCAAGTCAAGGAAGACATTTTTATTAAAATAAATAATCACCGTGTCGGTGTTAGCGTAAAAATGGGATCTGGAAATAGCGTTCATCAGGAAAAAATAGAAAGTTTTATTAATTGGGCAAATTCAAATACTGATATTACTAATCAAGAAAAAGACGATTTAAGATTAATGGTTTGGGCAGATGGAACTACAGATGGCTCTGCACCTATTATTAAAGATGAAAAAGGCTTTGTGATTGGACGATTTGGGGTTAAAGACTTTATTTCTAAATATCCTTTAAGTTTTGAACGCTTAAACAACTTTTTTATTCGCAATAAAAAAGCAATTATTTTGCGAGCTTTATTTGATGGAAAAGGTGCGGGACCAGCTGAATATTTATACAAAGGAACCCTCACCTCAGGAATTTGGATATCAAAACAAGAATATATCAAACACTTCATAGAAGTTGATACTACTCCTTCTACAACTCGACCACTTTGTGGAAATTTGTCCTATCAAGCTTATAATTCTAGTCTTAAGGCCACAGAATCTGGTGAAAAAAAGCGTGGAGATATACAATTCAAATACGGAGACATGGCTAATGATCTTGAAAAATATGAAGCTAAAATTAATATCCCTGCTAATTATGGTACAAGGGAAGGCGACATTGAAGAACTTAATTTATCTAAAATTATGAATAAAAATCAAAATTTCCCATTATGGTCATATTTAAAAGAACGTTTAGACTTTTCAGACTCTACTTTCCATTATCTAGTAAAAGTAGATGGGAAAAAGTACTCACAAAATGCTCAAAAGAAAGTTAGTTGTAAATCAGATAATTATGTAATTGAAACTGATTCAGAAATAGATAGAAATTTATTGCTTCAAAACGAGTACCAGCTCTCAGAAAATTTATTAGAAAAAATTGGGCAATATAGACTAATCCCAGGTTCAGGTATCTCTGTCAAAAGAAGAAACTCATCTAGTTACACTATCACAAAGATGTCAATTACAAATTTTAAGTCGGCTTTTCTACCATACTTAAAAGATATTGATTATTTTATTGCTGCCATTATATTTTATAGCACAGAAAGACAGGTGCATTTAAACAAAAATATAGCACAGGATTTAAATATGAATGAAAATAATTTTATAAAATTTTTCAGTGAGAATTTCCATGCGCAAATAAAAAATCTATATGATTATGAAGCTTTATCGGAAATTACCACAATTTCAAAACAAATAATAAAAGAAACTATTGAAAAAAACAAGACATTGAAAGCCAATATTTTTTCAGGTAAGGGTTGGTTCGTGGATCCGTATTATATAAACTTTGTCTTTGTTAATAGTTCATTTTCTGATGATGTTTATATTCCATATCATATTGATAATGGTTCTGGCCGAAGTAAAGGAAAGTATTACATCACTTTTAAGCCACAATAAATAAAGATGATGAATAATAATCGTATTGGATATTATTCATCATCTTTTTATTTAAATATTGAATTTTACCTATATGTTAGATTTTTGTAATTTATCAACCAGGTTTTTAGCAATTTGTTCAATTACTGGAACTACAATGCTATTTCCAATTTGTTTATATGTTTGACTGTAATTTTCTTTAATTTTATAATCTTTTGGAAACCCCATTATTTGAAGACACTCACCCGTTGTAAATTTCCTATTCTTTCCATAGATCACAGGTACATTATTTCCACCAGTCCCCATCTTTGCTGTAAGACAAGGAGAAATACCATTAGCGCTGAACGAAACTTTTGATGGTCTAATATTATTTGCAATAATAGGTTCACCATCAATAATCTTATCCCCTGTTTTTTTCTTAAACTCATCAATATGTAAATTCATATTATTTATAGCTATACTTGACATATCATATTCTGTACCTACAGAATCCTCAATAATATCACTCAAAAATAAATTAAGAGGTTCTTTAGTCGGGAAAATCTTCTCCAAATTTATACTTCCGTATTTATCACTGTCTACCCCTACACAATACCATCTGTTTCTATTTTGTGGAACTCCATGATCCTTAGCGTTTAGTAGCTTCCATGCCACCCTGTAATTCAATTCATTCAAAATATTTAAGATAGTATTTAGCGTTTTTTTACCATCGTGACTAACTATCCCGGCCACATTTTCTAAAATAAATGCTTTTGGTCTCTTATCCTTAATTATTCTAGCAATTTCAAAAAATAAAGTGCCTCGAGCATCTTCAAATCCAAGTCTTCTTCCAGCTAGAGAAAAAGGTTGGCAAGGGAAACCAGCACATAAAATATCATGTTCGGGAATCATTTCTGAAGTTATTTGGAAAATGTCTCCTGATGGTTCTTCGCCAAAATTATTCTGGTATGTTTCACGAGCGTATTTATCAATTTCACTTGAAAAAACACATTTGCAGCCGTTTCTTTCTAGAGCAATTCTAAATCCACCGATTCCCGAAAACAAATCTATAAATGTGAATTTCTCTTCATACGGCTTATTTGGGGGAAGCGAAAGGAAATCATATAAATGATTAAAAATCTCTCTAATAACTGGGGGGCTTACAGCATTTCCAGATTGTTTATACAATTGAGTATCACTGACTTTAGCATTTTTAAGATTACAAATAAATTCTTCATCAAAGCCTTGGATTCTTAGATTCTCAATAGGGGTAAGCTTTCTTATTCTCAAGCCGTGATTAGTGTTAACTAAAATTTTAGTTGTATCCGAGCGAGCCAAGACTGTTGGAGAAATTCCATTTACAGAATGTACCCTCCGTTGACGTTCCTGATCATTGTGAACTTCTTTTGGCAAGTCGAATAACTTAATAATCTTTCTATTTTTAGACTCATTGGAGTACTCTACACTATCTAAAAATTTAAATATTTTTTCAGTGTTAAAGTAATATTTTTCATCAACAACCTGCTCTAAAATATCCTTAATTACTTTATTCGATTTAACTTCTTTTAAAGTATCAAAAAAATTAAAGCTATGAAAGTCCATATCATTTAGTTCTTGTTTCAATTTATCTATTTTGATACTTCTAAAATCTTTATTAAATTTCTCCACCGGGAAATCTTTAATACCTATGATATAAGTTCTATTTCTATTTTGTGGCACACCCATTTCAGATGAGTTAATTACAGTAAAATCTATAGTATAGCCTAATTCATATAGTGTAAATAATATTGTTTTTATGGTATTAGAATGGTCGTGATTTATTAAGTTTTCAACATTTTCTAAAAACACCACTTTGGGCTTTTTCTCTTGCAAAATTCTACCTACGTCGAAAAACAATGTACCTCTAGTGTCTTTAAATCCTGCTCGCTTTCCAGCAATGCTGAATGCTTGACAAGGAAAGCCTGCCATCAAAATATCATGCTCAGGTATGTCTTTTTCATCAATTTTTGTGATGTCTCCATGTAAATTATGCCTTGGATAATTAATTAAATATGAATTTTGGGCAAATTTCTCAATTTCTGAAGCGAAAACTACTTCACCGTCTATCTTGGAGGAATCTAAACCTTGTTCAAAACCTCCAATTCCTGAAAATAAACTTACTACTTTATATCTACTAGTCACTCTATTTTTTCTCCTCATCAATCTTAATGTGTTCAATAATGTCTTCAACATTACACTCTAGGCAATTACAAATCCTATCCAATACTTCCATGCTAATATATTGATTTTTGCTTAACCTAGAAAGCGTCTGATTGCTAATCCCTGTTATGTCTCTTAATTGTGTCTTATTTATTCCTTTATCTATGGCTAATTTCCACAAACGATTATAAGATAATGCCATCATATACCTCCCGGTAGAATAAAATTCTCTCTAAATAGAATAACATAACTCCAACTCATTTTAAAGTAAGTATAGTCCATAAAATTTACCTTTTTCGAGCGTCGTACATCCCCACTTGGGTACTTTTTTTATACTCGTTTTTGAAGTCAATACTAAAGCTCCCCTATTAGGGACCGTTAGGATCTACACCGTTAAATCTGGTCTTTTTCGAGACCTACAAAAATTATAGTGCCAGAAAAAAATTAGATAAATCAACCGTACTCAAGGTGTAACCAAAATGGGTCTTGTCCACACCGTCCCGGTTTATTTTCTTTGACAAATAACCGGCTCCAAAACAACCATATTTTATTTAATCTATTTGCTGGAAAAACTATTTTAAAAAAATTGAAAGTGTATTTGTATAAAGGTATAATTATCCATAATAGTTTGTTTAGTAGCCAAAAACACATATAAGGAGCAATTAAATGAAATTAAAGTGGAAGGGGCGATATAAGGATCCGTCTCAACTTGAAAAGGGAAATTTGCCTGAACATGCAATCAAATTTAATGAACCAGATTCTCTGGGGAAGTTTAGTTTAGTATCGGGAGTTTTTGTTATTCCGATATTTATAATTGGAGCACTTACGACTGTTATAAAGACGGGAATAGAAGGGGCTTCTCCCAATGTAGGGCTAAATTTTTATGCATTTATAGCATCATACTTTGCTATTGGCGTGCATGAGCTACTTCATGCCATTGTATTTCCAAAGGATGCAGAAGTAGAGCTATGGTATGCTCCAAAAAATTTAGCTGCATTTGTACACTCGACGTATCCAGTTTCTAAAAGAAGGTTTATTTTACTGTGTTTATTACCAAGTTTAGTTTTAGGTTTTTTACCACTGGCTGTATGGGTCTTTATTCCTTCTTATTTATCTATTGCAAACTTTATTTATTCATTTGCTATATTTGAGTTATTGGGGTGTACGGGTGATTTTTTAAATGTTTATAATACTTATACCCAAATGCCAAAGGATGCAATGACACAAGCCTCGGGTTTTCATTCTTATTGGTATGTTGAGTGGGAAGAAGTTGCTGAGGGATAGGTAAATATAAAAAGCGAGATAATAACTTTTGTTACCGTCTCGCTTTTTTGTACTGTATAATCTAATTTAATTCATTGTTTAAGGTTTGTAACTATATCTTATACATATCTAAATTTACTTTCTTACATATATTAGTGTAAAAAAATCACCGTGCCGGTTTGATTTCCATTTAAAACAACACAGCTCTAAAACTCGTTCCAGGCATGAATACAACTACCTAATGTTTCAATACCATTTAAAAACCAGTTGTCCTAGTGCATATAGAATCAGTAGTGGTTTGTGGGGTGCCCTTTGATCTCCTTTTTTCCAGATGCTTAGATTTTCTATTCTGTTCTTTAATTCATTAGCATTCATATACATACTCCCTCATTATTGTTAAAATGTCTTAATTACTTATTTATAAATCTATAATTTCTATAAACTGGTACTAATTTCCTCTAACTATTGTTTATTTGCTCAAAATAAAACAAGCCAAAATGCATCTTAGCTTGTTCATTCTTTTACTTTTATTAACTTAATCCCTTTTTCAAAGCCGCCTCGTTCTTCTTTTTTCTTTAATCTTATTACTTCTAGTTCTTTGAAGGTTGTCCCTCTGTACTGTAAAATGCCATGGATCACTTCTAGTATATCTGCAAGTTCTTCTAAGTCTCCACTTTGGAGAAATTCTTCGACTTCTTCTTGTAGTTTTTGATTCAATAAGCTTTGTAGTTCTTGCCCTGCTACTTGTGTTGTCTCGCAGGTTTTTTTATGGTTTTGTATTATTTCTGGAATGCGGTCTCTAACTAATTTGTTATATATCTTTTCTGCCATGTTGACCTCCTTGTGCTTTCATTGCTCTTTATAATTTCTACTTTAAGTATATATCTCCTTTTACATTTATTATTAAATTAAATCTATGGATTACAAAATGGTTTCATTAAAAGTTATTAGTCTTATATTCCTATCTTTTTTATCATTCCCTTATCCTTCACAAGTTCTGATTGTTATGTTTATTATTTTATACAATATAGTAATTTTAATAGTTTAAATATTTTGTTTTACAGCCTAACAATGCTTGCATAAACTCCTTAGCCGATGGATATTGGGCTTCTTTTTCTTTATTTAAAGCGCGTAATATAACAGACTTGATTTCCTTATTTCGAAATACTGCCTGTTCTGGTGATTCTGGTACGATGCCATTGGTAAGATAGATATACATCATTGCCACGTGGCCTATGTCCTTTTGTATTGAATTTTTTTCATTTATTAGTCTTGTGGAATTAAAATCGATTATTTTAATCTTCTTCGGACTGCCAGCAATAATCATTGTGTTTTTTGGTTTTACGTCCCAGTGTACATATCCACTGTTGTGTAATTGCTGTAGTCCTCTTAGTGTATTAATAACTACTTCTAGACTAAATTTTTGGTCGTGCTTTTTTCCTCTATAATAGTAGTCGCCTCCTAAAACTCTACCATTTATATGCTCCATAACAAGATATGCTCTATTTTTTTCAATAAAGAAATTATAGTAATGGGGCAAATAATCAGACTCCTGGTAAGCCCGCATCACTTTCGCTTCCTTAGCGGCTTTTAATGGATCTGTCATTATTTTTATGGCTACGCTTTTTTTATTAATATGGTCATAGCCTTTATATACACGGGAATATGCTCCTTGGCCTATAGGTGCTAACTTGATGGTATAGTTTTTTACTCGAATCTCTTTCACGTGCCAATCCCCCTTCTTTACTTACTTCAAGGTATGTTTTTATAGGGATTTTGACACACTGGTGTGGTGCTTAACTTAACAAAAATCACCTTATGGTGTCAGATTTTTATTTTAAATCTTACACCATAAGGTGATTTGTTTGCATACTATTTAATTTGCTTCAAGCTTTAGGGTTTCTTCTTTATCATTCCACAGTAAATGAATGGTTACATTATCATCTTCTTTGGGAAAGTTAATGCGCTGTGTAAATGTTAAATTTTTGTTTACTGTACCATCTTCTAGTAGTGGCTTGTTTATTTGTCTTGTTTCCGTGTCATCGTCTTGAAAAGAAACGGACCACTCTAAATGGGCTATTGTTTCATCTCCTTTATACTGTATCAAAGGGTATATCTTGCTGAATTTCTCTGTATGTTCTTCTCCTTCTTTATCAAACCAGTTATATTCAAAGTAATGAATTGTATATTCTACATCCCAGTACGCTCCCTGTGCTGTAAATAATAGCTCATTTAAATCGTGAAGTTTTTCAAATACAACTTTTTCAACTTGGTCGACGGCATTAAAAAATGTACTTTCTTCAGCTTCACCTAGTTCACAGACGATCACAACATTTTTTGCAGCAAACACATAGGTTGTTTCATTTTTAATGTCGGAATATGTTATTGGGAAATCTTCTTTTCTTTCCTCAATCGTATCAAAGGCATATATAAACAATTCATGATTTGTATTATTAATGGTAAAACTTTCAGGCGAAATTTTTACATCAGTAAAAGGACTTGTTGCTTTTGTTTTTGTAATCTCTATGCCTTCACTTTCAATCATATTTATTACATTGCTTTCTGATAAGTGCTGATCCGTAGTATTAGTTGTTTCGCTATTACATCCTATTAAGAATATAAACATACTAAGAAGTACGAATAATGTTTTTCTATTTAACATAATAACCTCCTGAATTTTTAAAAATAATCTGACTGTTAGTATACTATTTACGAACTTATCATTTCATTCTGATTTTGTCAAATTATTACAGTATTTAATCTTTTCTAAAGGTTTTATCGTATTTCACCCGCTATTTTAAATGAGGAAATTGCATAATTCCATTATTAAAGGTTTTCTTAGAATAAATATACAAAATGTTACCTGAGCTCGCGCCTCATTTGTTTACTTATATCATTGTATTTATAGCGAAAAAACAAGTCAACAAATTCGAAGCAGGGAAGGTATATTTTTTTTATTTATTCGTCTAAATTATGCAATTTCCTCAAATGATAAACTCGCGATCCTTCATTTTATTCAGGATGACAAAATTAAACTTTCTTAGCAAAAGATAAAGGAACTTATTCATACTAAGTCTTTTATCTTAATTAATTCTTTCCTTAATTAATTCTTTCTTTTTAAATATTATCTTTAATCTAATACTTCTTTTACAAAGACTTCAACAATCTCTGGATCAAAAGCTTTTCCAGCACCTTTTTGTATTTCCTCTATTGCTTCTTTTTTTGTATAAGCGTCTTTGTTTTGTTTATGTGCTACAAGGTCTGCAAAGGTATCGGCAACTGCTAAAATTCTAGCATTGAGTGGTATTTCTTCTTTTTTTAATCCCTTTGGATACCCGGTTCCATCGTAGTGTTCATGATGATGCAAAACATCCTCTGCAAAAATCGTATATTCATTTGATGAGGTTAAAATAATGTAGCTTACTTCTGCATGGCGTTTAAACTCTTGCCAATCTGCTTCACTAAAGTTTTCTTTTTTATAGCCAGCCTGTTGATGAATAATGTGGTCTTCTATTGCAATCTTACCGATATCATGAAGTTTCCCTATCATTTTTAATTTTTCAACTTCTTCTTCCTCTAACTCCATTGCTTTACCGATTTGTCCACTAAAGTATGCTACGTGCTCTGCATGTTTCTTTTCATGGGGGAATTTTTTAAATAATTGTTGCTGAATTTGTTCAATTACTCTATTTCTTAAATCTACTTTGTTTTTAGTTTTCTTTTTATACATATATGTTTCTGCTTTTTTTAATAAGTCGTTAAGGGATTGATACTTTCTCTCTTTCGTTTCATAACCATAGGAAACAGTAACATCGATCCCCTCTACTTTTTGCTGTTGTATCTGTTCAAAAATTCGATCCATTACTTTTTGCACATGTTCTGAGCTGGTTTTAGGTAACAGAATAATAAACTCATCGCCACCTACCCTTGCGATTACATCCTCTTGTCTGCAAACGGCTTTCATCGCCTCTGCTACTTTTTTTATTAACTCATCTCCTACTTCATGACCAAAGGCATCATTCACTAGCTTTAATCCGTTCACGTCAATCATAACCATACTTAATGGTAAATTGTCAGGATGATCTAGTCTTTTTATTTCTGTTTCAAAATAACGTCTGTTATAAAGACCAGTAAGATGGTCGTGAAAGCTTAAATGTTGCATTTGATTTTCAATCATCTTTCTTTGTGTAATATCTATATCAATGCCTCTATAGGCCACAAGGTCTCCATTAATATCTAAAATTGGAAATCCATTTGTTAGAACCCACACTTCTTTATTGTTTTTATTCCGTAGCTTTTGCTCATAATCTTCGACTTTTTCTTTATTGTTTATAACAGAAAAACCCATCTTTTTTCTTTTGTCTTTTTCTTCTTTGGGAACAAAATCATAAAATGTCATTTTTCCGATTACTTCTTCCGGTTCGTATCCGTAAACTGTTCGCACTACATCATTAACGTATGTATACACCCCATTTGTATCCATTTCCCAGGCTACGGAGTGACTAATTTTCGCTAATTGCTCATACCGTTGTTGACTTTCTTTTAGTGCATCTTC
The DNA here is from genome assembly GCF_031432315.1 of Serpentinicella sp. ANB-PHB4. NCBI lineage: Bacteria > Bacillati > Bacillota > Clostridia > Peptostreptococcales > Natronincolaceae > Serpentinicella > Serpentinicella sp. ANB-PHB4. The sequence continues at coordinate 9,496 of NZ_JAVKGO010000007.1, read as the reverse complement.
TGCTTCTTTTTTTTCTGTAATATCTTCTAAGGTTCCCATCACACCATATACGTTATTTGCTTCATCATACAATGGTATTTTCGTTGTTTTGATCCATAAGTCATTGCCTTCTTCGTCAATATCAAACTCCTCTGAATTAATTTTAGGTCGCTGTGACTCTATGACGGTGTAATCATCTAACCGATAAAAATCCGCTATTTCTGTACTTGTTAGATCATAGTCTGTCTTTCCTACAATATCTTCCGGTGCATCTATGCCTACGGATTTAGCAAACTTTAAATTACAGCCTAAATATTTTAGGTCTAAGTCTTTCCAAAAAATTTGGATTGGCATTGTATCAAGTACCTGTCTAAGTATCTGTTCTGAATAGGCTAGTTTCTCTGACAAACGAATTTTTTCTGTTATGTCCCGGGCGGCGGCATAAATAAAATTGTCCTTTGAGTTTGAACGCCACTCTATAGAACGATAGTTCCCGTTTTTACATCTAAATCTGTTAACAAAATTCAAAACTTTATTTTGGTTCTTTAGGTGTAACATTGCATTTTTGGTTTTTTCTAAATCCTCTGGATGGACTAGATCTAAATATTTTGTTTCTTTTAATTCTAAAATTGTATACCCTAATGTATCTTGCCAAGCTTTGTTAACTTTTATAAAGTTTCCGTTAACATCAGCTATGCACAAGAGATCTAGATTTACATGAAAGAAGTTTTCTAACTGTTGTGTTTGATCATATAAATTTTTTTTAAGATTTTCTTGTTCTGTTATTTCGATAAAATTAATAACAAAATGGTTCTTTTCCGGGGAGTACACTTGGGTTTTATACCATTTGCCTAAGGTCTCTGAGTATTGCTCAAATTCCCCTCTTCCCCCGTTTATCCCAATGTTTCCAAAATGACTAATAAAATTAAAAGTATCCTGAGTCATCTCTGGCAACACTTCTGTTACCCGTTTTCCGATAAGATTTTCTGCTTTTAATCCGGTATATTTTTCAAAGGCTGGATTCACTTCTAAAAACACATAATCACAGGGCTCTCCTTTTTCATTACGAATAACCCTGTTGTATGAATATCCTACCATAGAATGATCGATGATATTTTTATAGAAATTGTCTCCCATCTGTAACCCAGCTCCTTGTTTTATCTAATTGTTTTTCTTTATAATTACCCCCTACTAAATAACATGAAACAAAATAAGATTGTTTTATCTGTTTTTTTACTATTTTCTCCATCCATTGAATAAGAGGTGTTTTAATTAACGGTTGCTTCTATAAAAATTTTCACTAACTTTGGATCAAATTGCGTTCCTGAGCATCTTTGTATTTCAGCTAGTGCTTCTTCATGTGTAAGGACTTTCTTATAGGGTCTATCATTGGTCATGGCATCATATGCGTCTACAATAGCTATTAGTCTAGACAATAAGGGAATCTCTTCTCCTTTAAGCCCTTGGGGGTAACCCTGACCATCCCATCTTTCATGATGGGATAAAGCAAGGGGTGCTATTGGTGCTAAACTTGATACGGATTTAATGATACGGTAACCGATTTCGCAATGCTTTTTAATTTCTTCATATTCTTCTTTGGTTAATAACCCTGGCTTTTTTAAAATTTGATCTGGTATACCGATTTTGCCTATATCATGAAATTTTACTAGCAGCTTCAAATTTGACATATCATTAGGTAGCATGTTCATTTTTTCACCTATCTTTACAGCAACCTCTTCCATTCTTGAAACATGCTTACTTGTGAAAAGATCTCTTTCTTCTAAGATTTTCATGCTTGCTTTAACAATGTCATACCTGGTACTATTAATTGCACTTAACTTTGCCATATTCATATTATCTTCTGCTTCTTTGTAGATCACTCTTGGATGTTTTTCACTTGTATTTCCAAGGGCAAAGCCAATAGATACATTTAGCTTTACGTTAAAAACTTTCTGACTTAAAAATTTTTTTGTCATGCAATCTGTTATATTTTTCATTTCTAAGCCTTCTGCACCTTTAATGAGTATGGCAAATGTATCTCCTTCTATCCTAGCGATTAGGCCTTTATTTTGAAGCACCTCTTTAATGCAATGGGCTGTTGATCGTAATACTTCATCACCAACAGCACTGCCTAATGTATTGTTTATTAACTTCAATCCATCGATATCACAAATCATAATACCTATTTTTTCAGATGATTTTTTTCCTAGCTTTTCTATGAATTTTTCAAAATAAGTTCTGCTATGGGTACCTGTTAACAAATCTTTACTGCTTAAAAATAAAAATAGGCGTGCTTTTTTTATACTTATTTTATTTCTAACACCCTTAAATATTTTAGTCACCTGATCACCAACTTTTAAGATATTTACCTCATATTTGGTCACTTAAAAATGAGGTTCGAGCTAAGTGAAACATTTATATAAAATGAGCAATATCTAAAATAAAAATAAGTTTATTATTAATTTTTATAATTTCTTTACAATGACTTTTTTCACTGCTTGATATTACTAAATCGGATAAAGGCTCCGTATGTTCTTTTTTGATTTGCAGTACCTGAGAAGCATTGTCAACAATTAATCCAATGAATTGCTCATCTTTCTTAAAAATAATTACTTGGGCGTTTTTGTGTATTTCTTTGTCTTTTAGTTCAAACTTCTTTTTTAAATTTAAGATAGGAATAATATCTCCTCTTATATTAATTACGCCTTCTATATCTTCTTTTTTGTTTGGAATAACTAATACGTCTTCAAAATCGTTAAATCTCGTTATTTCCTGTATATAACCTATTTCTACACCATATTGCTGTCCATTTAATTCAAATATTACATATTGATTATTATGCATAGATTTAATCCCCTTTATTTCACTGTTTTTGCTACTAATATAGATATTTTTTTTGAAAAAGTGTCATTTTTTATAGTAAAAAGATTTATTTTTTTAGAACTAAAAAAAGGGCTAAGCATATGATTATATTGAGAAAAATGAGTTTAGTAAGGGGAGTGGTTAAATGAGAAATATAAAATTGTCAACCAAATTAATGCTTAGTTTCTTAGTTATTATATTAGTTTTTGTTACTGTGATCTCAGTAGTAGGGTTACAACTCAGATCTATTAATGAAAATAATGAACAGATGAAAGCCAATTCAGAACTAAACGTAATGGCACAGGAGATGGATATTTTAGTACAAAAGATATTTGTTCGTATTACGGAGTTTGTTCGTACAGATGATCCATCAAATCTAAATGATCTTGATGAATTTCTTCCAGAATTTAATGATAAACAAGCTGAACTTTACAAACATATATCAACGGAAAGAGAAGTGTCATTATTTAATGAACTAAAAGATTTAAATGAAGAATTTGAATACTTGTATTCCTATCACTTAATACCCGCTGTTGAAACAAAGGATATCAACAGTATTAATGCCATAATGGAGGATTTAGCAAGTTGTCGTATTAATCTAGACCATGTCCTTAATGATATTCAAAACATTAAAATGAACAATTACAATGAAAGTTATAATTTAGTAAGTGAGCGTATAGGAGCATCTCATTCTTTATTAATTTCTGGTTTGATTATTGCTATTCTTCTTAGTGTCATTATTGTATACTTTATTGTTAAGTATATAAAAAAATCTATTAACAGTATCATTCAAGTTACGACTGCAATATCTAAAGGAGACTTAACAGTCTCGCCATTAAATGCTTCTGGTAACGACGAGTTTTTATTACTAATGCAATCTGTTAATAAAATGTTAGTTAACACCCAGCGGTTAGTGCAGCAAATCCAAACTACTTCCGACAGTGTATCCACTTCTTCGGATGAGCTTTCTGCGACCTCACATCAGTTAGCAACTGCTTCTGAGGAAATTGCGAAAACGATTCACGAAATTGCTGAAAGTGCGGGAGAGCAGGCAAAAAATACTGAGGAAGGTGCCCACTCAATTGATAGACTAGCAGAAGATATACAAAAAGTTCTACAAGCATCATTAGAGCTTGATGAAATTTGCATAGAAACAGAATCTCTTAAAAACAAAGGACTTCAAGTCGTAAAAGATTTAACAGTAAAAACAGATCAAAATAATAAAGCTTCTGAGACAGTAGCACAAATCATTTTTGAAACGAGTGACAGTGTTGATGCCATAAGTAAAGCTGCTTCGTTGATTAATACAATTGCAGAGCAGACTAGCCTACTTTCCCTTAATGCTGCAATTGAAGCTGCTCGAGCTGGGGAGGCTGGAAAAGGATTTGCTGTAGTAGCAGGAGAAATTCGTAAGTTAGCGGACCAATCCTCTGATTCAGTGAAAGAAATTGATGATATTATAAAAAATCTACAAAATAAATTTAATACTGCTGTAGATGAAATGCAACAGGCTAAAGGAATTGTATCGGAACAGTCTCAGGCGGTATCCACTACTGAAAACATATTTAATGAATTATCTAAAGCGATAGAACAAAATGTCTCTAAAAATAAAGCCATTAATAGCCTTAGTAAAGAAATGGAACAATTAAAGAATACTATTGTTGGTACAGTACAAAGTCTAGCGGCCATCGCAGAAGAAAATGCTGCATCTTGTGAGCAGGTTGCAGCTTCCGCTCAGGAACAAGCTTCATCAGTAGAAAACATCACTGCTTCCAGTGGAAATCTTTCTGATCTAACAGACCAACTTAAAGCACTAACAGATGAATTTGAGGTTTAAATTTTAGCTACTATACTGTTGAATTTCACTACAAGTAAATACACTTAGGTACTAAAATTTAATAATATATAGCAGATGCTCCTCTTTTTTATAAAGGATTTTTAATAAACTTCCGTAAAAAGAGGAGCATTTTGTATTACTTAATTTAATTTTATAATATCATTTAATTTAATACCTCTTCTATAAAAACTTTAACAAGTTCAGGATCAAATTTTTTTCCCGATTCCTGCTTTAATTTTAAAATAACTTCTTCTTGTGTTAAAGGAAAATTATTATTAACAGTTGACGTCATTTTATCAACAGTATCTGCCAGTGCTAATATTCTTGATTTTATTGGAATTTCTTTTCCTTTTAACCCTCTAGGATAACCTTTACCATCGTATCTTTCATGGTGATGTAATACATCCTCTGAAAAAATAGTATATTCATTAGAAGAACTTAGAATAATATAACTCACCTCTGGGTGCCGTTTATATTCAAGTATTTCTTCTTTTGTAAAGTCTTGATTATTATATCTGAGGCTCCTGTTTACAATCTTTTCATCTATTGCAATTTTTCCTATATCATGAAGTCTCCCTAGCATCTTTAATTCGTTAATTTCCTGTTGCTCCAATCCTATTGCAGCGCCGATATCAGCACTTATTTTACTTACTTGATCTGCATGGCTTTTCTCATGGGAAAACTTAATAAAAAGCAATTCTAAGATGGATATTATTGCTTCATTTCTTATCTGTGTTTTTTTCTCAGTTTTCTTCTTGTACATATAAGTTTCTGCTTTTTTTAAAAGATCATTAATACTTTGATGGTTATTTGTTTTTGTTTCTGTACCTGATGCTATAGAAATATTTATTCCATTTATCTTCTTTTTCTGCAATCCAAGATGAATACTAGTTATCACTTTTTCTACTTCTTTAGCATTAGTTTTAGGCAACAGAACAATAAACTCATCACCACCTACTCGAGCGATAATATCCTCTTTTCTACAGGATTGCTTTATGCCTTCGGCCACTTTTTGAATTAGTAGATCACCCGACTTATGTCCAAAAGCATCATTCATTAGTTTTAGTCCATTTATGTCTATCATAATTATGCTTATTGGAAGATTTATCTCTTTATCTAATCCGTTTATTTCTTCTTCTAAAAATCTCCGGTTATATAACCCTGTTAAATGATCATGAAAGCTTAAGTACTTCATTTTCTCTTCTATTACTTTTCTTTCTGTAATATCTTCAAAGGTCCCCATTACACCGTACAATTTATTATGATTATCATAAATGGGTATTTTAGTGGTTTTTACCCACATAATTTCTCCGTCTTTTCCAATAACCTTTTCTTCAAAATTAATTTTCGGTTGTTCTGTATTAAGTACTTCTCTGTCATCACACCTATATGTTTGGGCAAAGTTTTTCCAACCTAATTCATAATCGTTTTTTCCAATGATCTCATTAGGGGAGGATAATCCTGCATCCTCAGCAAATTTTTTATTGCACCCTAAGTAATTTAAATTTAAGTCTTTCCAGAATATACGAATGGGTATAGTGTCCAGTATTTTTCTCAACATACAGCAAGGATTTTCTAGATTTTTTATACAACTATTATGATCTTTTCCTTTAATTATGGTAATAAAATAGGACATATTAATAAAATATACATTTATATCATATAAATCCCCTTTAATTTCTTGTTGATATTGTACCTGTCCACAGTAAGAACTCACTTCTTTTAATTTTTCTATTAAGTTTTTTTGATAATCATTAAATAGTTTTACTTCGGATTCTTTTTTTCCGATAATTTCACTGGATTGTATATTTGTAATTTTTTCAACGACCTGATTCATCTCTATATATTGAAAGTCGCAAAGTTCTCCATCTTTATTTAAAATAATTTTTTGATATAAATATCCAACTTTTAAGTGAACACCCTCGTCAATAAAATATCCCTTACACATCATAACGATTAAATCCCCTTTTTATTTTTATAATATGTCTAAATAATCTTATTGGGTATAAAAATAGTAAGATCTCTTATATAAAAATATAAACGCCCTTGTTGTAACAGATTCTTAATAATCTGCTACAACAAGGGCGTTTATCTAGTTTAATATAGATTTATAAAAATCCTGTGCTTAAGTAACGCTCTCCTGTATCGGGTATCATAGACAGTACCCTTTTGCCTGGCCCAAGTTTTCTGGCCATTTGCAGTGCAACAAAGGTTGAAGCTCCGGCAGAGATGCCGCATAGTATTCCTTCTTTTGTCGCTAAGTCTTTTGTTGTTGCAATCGCTTCTTCATCTGTTACATGTATAATTTCATCGAAAATATTCATGTCTAAGGTTTTTGGAATGAAGCCTGGGCCTGTTCCTATGATGTTATGAGGCCCTGGCTTCCCTCCTGCAATTACAGGGGAATTTTTTGATTCCACTACATATATCTTTAAATGGGGTAGGTGTTTTCTTAGTACTTCACCGGTGCCACTTATGGTTCCACCAGTGCCAGCTGTTGCAACAAAAGCGTCTAATTTTCTTTCCATTTGGTTAAGTATTTCAAGAGCTGTTGTTCTTTTGTGTATTTCTGGATTAGACATATTTTCAAATTGGTTGGGCATAAAACTATCTGCGATCTCTTTTAATAGTGATTGTGCTTTACGTATGCTCCCTGACATCAGTTCTTCCCCTGGTGTTAGAATGACTTCTGCGCCGTAGGCTTTTAACAGCTTTACTCTTTCTGCTGTTGCTGTTGCGGGCATAATAATAATTAATTTATAGCCTTTTGCTGCGGCTACCATAGCTAGACCAATACCAGTGTTACCGGAGGTTGGTTCTATAATGGTTGCCCCTGGCTTTAGGATGCCTTCTTTTTCTGCTGTTTCAATCATACTTAGAGCTGCCCGGTCTTTTACAGAACCACTAGGGTTAAAGGACTCTACCTTTACAAAAACATCGGCACTATCTTTATCTACCATTCTATTTAATTTTATAACTGGGGTATTTCCAATTAGCTCGGTTATATTGTTATAAATCATTTGATCTACTCCTATTCTAACCAAAATAGATTTTCTAAACTGGCGTCTCCATTAATGAATCCTAGATCTTTTGATAAGTCAGCAAATTCTTGTAATACATCTTTATCTATTTCACTTCTGTAGAACACACGGGCTAAGGATGTTTCGAAAATTTCTGGTGCAATGTCTTGATCTGTTATTTCTTTAATTTGGTTTCTTATAATTTCTATAGATGCTTCTTCATTTTCATTTAAATAGTTTATTGCTTGTTCATGTCCTTTAAGGAATTTTTCTACAATTTCAGGGTTTTCTTCTGCAAAGCTTCTTCTAGCTACTAGTACTGTTGCTGGTACATTTCCATCCCATGGTACTTCTGTAGCGTCTACTACGACTCTTCCAACACCTTCGGCTTCCATAATTGATGCCCAAGGCTCTGAAACTAATGCACCATGAAGCTGTTTCTGCTGTAGCATCCCTACATTTGTAGCTGGTCTTTGCGCTACTCTTTGTACTGTACCGCCATTTTCCTCTACTGCCATACCTTCTACTTGAAGCATTTTTCTAAGTAATAGGTCATGTGTACAACCAGTTGAAGCCGTTGCAATAATTTTTCCATGTAAATCTTCAACACCGTTATATTCTACGTCATTTCTCATCACTAACACGTTTTCTCCTACACTGGCGTTGGATAGTAGTACAACATCGCCTCCTTGTAGGTATCTATTAATCATTGGTCCTGGTCCAACGTAACCAATATCAATTTGTCCTGTTGAAAGGGCATCCATAAACAAGGAGCCATTTGGGAAGTGCATTGTATCTAAGTTTAATCCCTCTAATTCTTCAGCAAAAAATCCTTCTTCTATACCTACCATTGCCGGTGCATGGGATAGGTTAGGGAAATAACCAACACTTACTGTATCTATTTCTTTATCTACACTTGCAGTTGAGCATGCTGTAATCACCACAAGGGATAATATTAAAATACCAATCAATAAACTTACTTTGCTTTTTTTCATTGTCTTTCCTCCCTATATAATCTTGTTTTTTCTTACATTTACTCTTGTTTTCTTAGTTTTTTAAACTTGTTTTATTAACTTTAAAGAAACAGCGTCAGATAAGAGGACTGATAATTGTAGAATAATCCTGTTTTTGGGTATAGTAAACAAAACGTCTTTAAATTACATTTTATTTCAGCGGTGTATACCCACTTCCTCCATGGTAGCAAACCTCCCATGTCTAACAGGGTCATGCCCTCAATTCCTTCGTTCCGCTTATCCATGTATGGGTGTCTGTATGCTCCTTTACCGAGTCATGCTCTGATGGAAAAATTATTGACTACCTGCTGTTTCTCTATAATTGTAAGGAAATTGACTTAAACTAGGCGTTATTTCTAACGGACGCTGTCCTAATTCAAGTTCTTGTTGAACATAGCTACGCTGCTAGTTGAATGTTAGGTCTTTTGATGTCTGTTATAAGTCGTTGTGCACTATACTCTTCATTCTTTGTTAATATAGCAAACAAGACCCTTATCAGTTTACAGCATATTGCTATTATCGACTGCTTTTTCTTCAATGGGTTGTGCATTCTGGTTGTGTAATAGTGATGAATTGAGTTAAATTCTTTGTTTTTTCCTACTAGTGGCATGGCCGCTTGAAACAGTATGGCTCTTAAACGTTTCCTGCCACGCTTGCTAATAGTTGTTTGTCCTTTATGTTTGCCTGAGCTGCTTTCTTTAAGTCCAAGGCCAGCTAGTTTCTGTATCTGCTTGGGTGTGTCAAAGCGCCTTATATCACCCACTTCCCCTAGGAAGCTAGAGATT